>JAIFNM010000045.1 GCA_020047725.1 Betaproteobacteria bacterium | reverse complement strand
CCGAATACGGTTTACTTTTCCGTGCCGGATATCGATGGTGAAACGCTGGTTGGGCAGCTTGATCGGGCGGGTTTCGCGGTGGCTAGCGGTGCCGCCTGTTCAAGTGCCAATCCCGAGCCTTCGCATGTGCTGCAGGCCATGAGCGTAGCGCCGGAACTGGCGCGTGGTGCGGTACGCATTAGCCTGGGCGCGGCCAATACGGCTGAGCAGATTGAAGATTTTTTAATCACCCTGCAAACGACGGTGTCGAAATTGCAGCGACTGACCGCAATAGCGGTTTAACCGAAAGAATGGAGCGAGTGAAATGCTGAAACTGCCGATCTATCTGGATTATTCGGCAACCACACCTGTTGATCCGCGTGTGGCGGAGAAAATGATTCCCTATCTGGTCGAGAAATTCGGCAACGCCGCATCGCGTTCGCATGCGTTCGGCTGGGAATCGGAAGCGGTGGTTGAAGAGGCGCGCGATGAAGTAGCCAAACTGGTCAATGCCGACCCCAAGGAAATCGTCTGGACGTCCGGGGCCACCGAGTCGAACAACCTTGCCATCAAGGGCGCGGCGAACTTCTATTCGGGCAAGGGCAAGCACCTGATTACCGTGAAAACCGAACACAAGGCGGTGCTGGATACCTGTCGCGAACTTGAACGCCAGGGTTTCGAGGTCACTTATCTCGACGTGCTTGAAAACGGCCTGCTTGATCTTGAAGTGTTCAAGGCAGCGCTTCGTCCCGATACCATTCTCGTTTCAGTAATGTTCGTGAATAACGAAATCGGTGTCATTCAGCCGATTGCCGAAATCGGCGAAATCTGTCGTGAAAAGGGCATTATTTTCCATGTCGATGCGGCACAGGCGACCGGTAAGGTCGAGATCGACCTGAGCAAACTCAAGGTCGATCTGATGAGCTTCTGTGCGCACAAGACCTATGGTCCAAAAGGAATTGGAGCACTTTATATTCGCCGCAAGCCACGTGTTCGCCTGGAAGCGCAGATGCATGGCGGTGGCCACGAGCGCGGTTTCCGTTCGGGTACGCTGGCTACGCACCAGATCGTCGGTATGGGCGAATGCTTCCGCCTCGCCCGCGAGGAAATGGCGGCAGAAAACAAGCGCATAGGCGCCTTGAGGGACCGCCTGCTCAAAGGGCTGACCGATATCGACCAGGTGTTCATCAACGGCGACATGGAACATCGCGTTCCGCATAATCTGAACATCAGCTTTGCCTATATCGAAGGCGAGTCAATGTTGATGGCCATCAAGGATCTGGCGGTATCGTCTGGGTCTGCCTGTACCTCAGCTTCGCTTGAGCCTTCGTACGTGTTGCGCGCGCTCGGTCGTGAGGATGAACTGGCACACAGCTCGATCCGCTTCACGCTCGGCCGTTTCAATACCGAAGAGGAAATCGACTACGCGATCAAATTGCTGCACGAGAAAATCGGCAAACTGCGCGAACTTTCCCCGCTGTGGGAAATGGTGCAAGAGGGTGTCGATCTGAGTACGGTCCAGTGGGCCGCTCACTAATAACGGTTTGAAGGAGAAACAGCATGGCATACAGCACAAAAGTTCTGGATCACTACGAAAATCCGCGTAACGTGGGTTCCTTTGGCAAGGAAGAAGAGGGCGTGGCGACGGGCATGGTTGGCGCGCCAGCCTGCGGTGACGTGATGAAATTGCAGATCAAGGTGGGCAAGGACGGTATCATCGAGGATGCCAAGTTCAAAACGTATGGCTGTGGTTCGGCCATCGCCTCGTCGTCGCTGGTTACCGAGTGGGTCAAGGGCAAGACCATTGATCAAGCGCTGGATATCAAGAACACCCAGATCGCCGAAGAGCTTGCATTGCCGCCGGTAAAGATTCACTGTTCCATACTCGCAGAAGATGCGATCAAGGCGGCGGTGGCAGACTACAAACTGAAACGCGGCGCGTAGAACAGTTAATTCGCAATAGAAGGAGATTTTGCAATGGCGGTTACGCTTTCCGAAAAGGCGGCAAAACACGTTGCCAGCTATATGGCCAAGCGCGGTAAAGGGATTGGTCTGCGCCTAGGTGTGCGCACCAGCGGTTGTTCAGGCGTGGCCTACAAGCTTGAATTCGTCGATGTGGCTGATCCTGATGACGTCACGTTTGAGTCATATGGCGTCAAGGTTCTGATTGACGCAAAGAGCCTGCCTTACCTTGACGGTACGGAACTTGATTACACGCGTGAGGGATTGAGCGAGGGATTCAAGTTCAATAATCCGAATGTCAAAGATGCCTGCGGCTGCGGCGAAAGCTTCAACGTTTAGGTGGTCGCTCGCCGGGGCGTTGTTGCACCAAACTTGCCGTACTAATCGTACTGTCCCCCAAGGGGCTCTGCACTCCCTGCGGTCGGATTTCCTTCGGGGCATCTGCGTTTGGTGCGGATAGCCCCGGCTTCACTCATCGGATCGGGCAGGACAACCGCCAGGAAGACCATGGATTTCAACGCTGATCATTTCACGCTGTTTGAGTTGCCGCGCACTTTCCGGCTTGATTCCTCTGTGCTCGACAAACGCTATCGCGAGATTCAAGCGCAGGTGCATCCTGACAAGTTCACGCAATCTGGTGATGCCGAACGGCGACTTTCCTTGCAGTGGGCAACGCGTGTCAATGAGGCGTATCAGACGCTGAAAACTCCCTTGTTGCGGGCGCAATACTTGCTGGGTCTGGCCGAACATGATGTTGGCGCCGAGAACAACACGGCGATGCCACCAGAGTTCCTGATGGAGCAGATGGAGTGGCGCGAGGCAGTTTCGGAAGCGCGCATTGCACGCGAACAGGGTGAGCTGGAGCAGCTGCATTACCGTGTAAAACAGCGGATGAACAAGCGTTTTGAGCAACTCGCCGAGTTGATTGACGACCAGCACGACTATGCTTTGGCGGCTGACCGTGTGCGACGGCTGATGTTTCTCGAAAAACTCCTGTTTGAAATCGACGACGCCATGGCGGCACTTGAAGCGTAGATCAACCAAGAAAACAAACCAGAATCCAGGACTTCCATGGCACTTTTGCAGATTGCAGAACCCGGAGAATCGCCCGCACCGCACCAGCAGAAACTCGCGGTCGGGATCGATCTCGGTACCACGAATTCACTTGTCGCCACGGTTCGCAGCGGCCTTTCGGTCGTTATCAGCGACGAACTGGGTCGGCCCCTGCTGCCTTCGGTGGTGCACTATCATGCGGATGGTAGCAGCGACATAGGGTATGAGCCGCAGGCAAGGCAGGCACTTGATCCTCGCAATGTCATCGCCTCTGTTAAGCGCTTCATGGGGCGAGGTTTAAAAGACATCGCTCATCGCGAATCAATGCCCTACGATTTTGATGACGCATCCGGCATGGTTCGTCTGCGCACGGCGGCGGGCATCAAGAGTCCGGTGGAAATTTCAGCCGACATTCTGCGCACGCTGCGTTTGCGCGCCGAAGCGTCGCTCGGTGGTCAACTCGTCGGTGCGGTCATTACCGTTCCAGCGTACTTTGACGATGCCCAGCGCCAGGCAACAAAGGATGCGGCCAAGCTGGCCGGACTGTCCGTTCTACGCCTGCTCAATGAGCCGACGGCAGCAGCCATTGCCTATGGCCTTGATAATGGCGCTGAAGGCGTTTATGCGGTCTACGACCTTGGCGGCGGTACATTCGATATTTCGATCCTCAATCTGTCGAAGGGGGTCTTCGAGGTGTTGGCCACGGGTGGCGATTCGGCGCTCGGCGGCGACGATTTCGATCAGCGCATCTTTTGCTGGATTATCGAAGCCGCCAAGCTCCTGCCACTTTCCATCGAGGATGCGCGTCTGCTTCTGACGCGCGCCCGTGAAGCCAAGGAATATTTGACGCCGCATGGTGTTGCGCCAATTTCGGCGCGCCTGAACAGCGGTGAAATCGTTGATCTCAAACTGACCACCGAAATCTTTACCGAAATCTCTAAAACGCTGGTCGCAAAGACCATTCAGCCGGTCAAGAAAGCCTTGCGCGACGCTGGACTGACGGTTTCCGACGTCAAAGGTGTGGTGATGGTCGGCGGTGCGACGCGCATGCCGCAGATTCAGCATGCGGTCGGCGAGTTCTTCAAGCAGGAACCGTTGAACAATCTTGATCCAGACAAGGTGGTTGCCCTGGGCGCGGCGACTCAGGCCAATCTGCTGGCCGGCAACCGTGCCCCCGGCGATGACTGGCTGCTGCTCGATGTCATTCCGCTTTCTCTTGGGCTGGAAACGATGGGAGGGTTGGTGGAGCGGATCATCCCGCGCAACTCGACAATTCCCGTCGCGCGGGCGCAGTCCTTTACCACATTCCGCGATGGACAGACAGCGCTGGCCGTTCATATTGTTCAGGGCGAACGCGAACTGGTCAGTGATTGCCGTTCGCTCGCACGCTTCGAGTTGCGTGGCATCCCGCCGATGGTCGCTGGCGCGGCACGTATCCTGGTTTCGTTCCAGGTTGATGCCGATGGCCTGCTTGCCGTTTCGGCACGCGAAACAACGTCTGGAGTCGAAGCAAGCATCGTGGTCAAGCCCTCATATGGCCTGTCCGACGACGAGGTTGCCAGCATGCTCAAGGATTCGATGGCGCATACCAAGGACGATGCACTTCGGCGCGCGCTGAAGGAAGCGCAGGTCGAATCGCAGCGACTGATCGAGGCTGTCCAGTCGGCGCTGAAGGGCGATGGTGACTTGCTGTCAGAAGAGCAGCGCGCGAAAATTGAGGACGCCATTGCCAAGCTTCAAACCACTGCACTCGGTGATAACCGGCGACAGATCAATATGGCCATGGACGATCTTGAAGCCGAAACCAAGGATTTTGCGGCTCGGCGAATGGATAAATCGATACGCCGCGCATTTGCCGGCAAGAACATCGACGAACTTGAGAACAGCACTGATTCAACCAAGAGCTTGGGAGAGCCCGCATGACGCAAATCATCGTTCTGCCACATGTCGAGCTTTGCCCGGATGGTGCGGTTATCGAAGCCAAGGCAGGCGAGTCCATCTGCCAGAACCTGCTTGAAAACGGCATTGCCGTTGAACATGCCTGCGAGATGTCCTGCGCCTGTACGACCTGCCATGTCGTTGTTCGTGAGGGCTTCAACGCCTTGGAACCTTCCGAAGAGCTGGAGGATGACTTGCTCGACAAGGCTTGGGGGCTGGAACCGAATTCGCGTTTGTCGTGTCAGACCATCGTCAATGAAACACCCCTGGTGATCGAGATCCCGCGTTACTCGATCAACATGACCAAGGAAGGCAAACGATAGGAGATGAGGTGATGAAATGGACGGATATCAACGATCTCGCCATCGAGCTTTCCGAAGCGCATCCCGAGGTTGATCCACTGAAAATCAACTTTGTTGACCTGATGAACTGGGTCATCGCCTTGCCTGATTTTAACGACGACACCCGGCATTGCGGGGAAAAAGTACTGGAGGCGATCCAGCAAGCCTGGATCGATGAACTGGCATGAACCCCAATGACTTTGGCGGTGTCCAGCGCAATGTGCTGGGTGGGCCGATCGGTGTTTGCAGCGACAAGCCCTTGACCGGCTTTTTTCGCGACGGCTGCTGCAATACCAGCGAGGAAGACGCCGGCAGTCACACCGTCTGCGTGGTACTGACCGAGGAATTTCTTGAGTTTTCCAAAGCGCGCGGCAACGACCTTTCGACGCCCCGTCCCGAGTTCGATTTCCCCGGTCTGCACGCCGGAGAACGCTGGTGCCTCTGCGCCGCCCGTTGGCAGGAGTCCTTGCAGGCCGGGAAAGCACCGCGCGTCGTACTCAACTCGTGCAATGAAAGCGCTCTGGATATCGTAAGCCTTGACGACCTGAAGCGTCACGCCATTGATCTGAACTGAAAAGATATTATTTGAGCGGCAGTAGACTAATCTCCAATCAATAAACGGCTGATTACGCGGCCGGCCACACGGCAACCAGCGGCTTTTCCGCTTTCGTCGTTACCATCTTCGGCGATGTCCGTTTCATCAAGGGTCAAAAAGAACCGCTACTGCATCATCTTCAACAAGGCTCGTGGCCTGCTCATGGCCGTGGCCGAAATCGCCAGCACGGGCGGCAAACACACTGGACAGAGCAGCCAGGAGTCGAGCAGCTCAACCCCTATCACGCCACGCCCAACTCAAATCCATGGCCTTCGGCCTGCTGCTTGCCCTCGGTGTCCAGATTCTTCTCGTTCCGCTGGCCAACGCCCAGATCGTCGCCTGCAAGATCGTCCCGACCGGCCAGCAACCGACTATCCTCAACGCCGGCAATGGTGTTCCTTTCATCAATATCCAGACCCCCAGCGCCGCTGGTATTTTGCGCAATACCTGCAGCCAGTTCGATGGAACGGCACCACTCGGAACTGGTAGCCAGTCGGTGCCGTTCATCTGAGCCCCGATCAACATGCGGACAAAAAATGGATCAAAGAGAGGTGACTTCAGGGCTCAAAAAGCAGCCTAAATGCAACAATTTAGGACAAACAGATTGACAATTACCGAACCCTCCCCTTTAAGAGGAGGGAATCAATGCATTCAACTTGCGTGTTTCCCTTCGACCTGAATAGTAACGTTTTTTAGGCAAACCGAACGCTATGTGTCCTGGCGCACGGAACGATCTAGTCGCAATGGGTAATGTAGGAATCGTTGCACAGCGAATCGCTTGAAAAATGCGATTTGAATCCATTAACACACGCGAAAGGTAACTCTCATGAACAGCATCGTTTATCTCGTCGGCGCAGTCGTCATCATCCTCGCCGTCCTGTCATTTTTTGGCATGCGTTAAAAACCGTTCAAAACAGCTCAGGCTTGCTGAATTTCAACAAGTCATCAACACCGGGTGCTGGCATGCATCATGAAACGATACGTAGAACATTGGTTCAGGGCGCCGGTGATGTGCCCAATTCCAACTCAATTGCTGAGGCCACGCTCAGCACCTGGCATCAGGTCGCCGTCCGGCTAGTTCCGGTGATCGGGACGCGCGGAGTCGACGCGCTGTTCAACCGCTCACTGCACGTAACGAGCAAAACCTACCCGTGGCTCGCCATCGATGAACATGACGAGAATGTCGCCATTTTGCTGTCCGGCCTCCAGGCTCGCATTGCAACTCGCGAGTCGATTGACGCCGTTGAGGCGTGTCATGCCTTGCTGGTTAACTTTACCGAGTTGCTGGCAAGCCTGATTGGCGAATCATTGACCAAGCGTTTGTTGATTACGGTCTGGGTGCCCGCGCCAGCGGAATCTGAACAGGAAAACAAAACATGAACAACAAAGTGGCCATACGCCGACTCGCCACCGGCGTGCCTGGACTCGATGAGATTCTGGGTGGCGGTTTGCCGGAATACTCCTTTAATCTCATTGTTGGCCCCCCGGGGTCCGGCAAGACGACGCTGGCGCATCAGATCATGTTTGCGTTGGCCACCTCGGAGCGACCGGCGCTGTTCTTCACCGTACTCGGTGAGCCACCGTTGAAGATGCTGCGTTACCAGCAACAGTTCTCATTTTTTGACCTGAGCAAGATCAATGAATCGATTCGTTTCGTCAACCTGAGCAACGAAGTCACGACCGGTGATTTTGACCAGGTGCTGGCGCGCATTACGCAAGAAGTCGAGGCTTACTCGCCGGGGCTGGTTTTTGTCGATTCGTTTCGTTCGATCATGCGGGAGGCGAAAAATAGTCCCGACAGTGCGATCAGTCTGCAACAGTTCATTCAACAACTCGGGATACATCTTTCCGGATGGCAGGCCACTACCTTCCTGATCGGTGAGCATTCGTCTGAAAGTGACGCTCATCCCGTGTTCACAGTGGCCGATGGCCTGCTGTCGCTGGAGCAAAGCGTGCATCGGAATTCGATGGTGCGCCGGATACAGGTTCTGAAAATGCGCGGCCAGGCGACTCTCCCGGGGATGCATACCTTCCGCATCTCCAGTAGCGGAATCAATGTCTTCCCGGCGGCGCTCGTTCTGGACGATAGCGGGACCGCATCGGAGGCCCCGGCACTGCCGCGCAGCACCGAGCGGCTGACCATGGGCGTGCCGGGTCTCGACGAGATGCTGGGCGGTGGCCTGCCTTCAGGCTACTCCGTACTGGTTGCCGGGCCGTCCGGATCAGGCAAGACCATCCTGGCCACCGCCTTCCTGACCGAAGGCGTGCGCCTGGGCGAGCCCGGCGTGATGGTCGCCTTTGAACAGACGCCGAGTCAGTCACGCACACGAACCATTGATGACATGGTACGTGCCGGGTGTATCGGCCTGATCAATACCCGCTCGCTCGACTTGTCGATTGACGAAATCGTTCAGAACTTGATCGACGTCATTCATCAAATGAAAGCCAAACGAGTCGTAATCGACTCGCTGTCCGGATTTGAACTCGCCATAGCGCCGATCTTTCGCGAAGATTTCAGAGAGTCGTTGTTCCGCATGGTCGCCGTCCTGTCCGGTATCGGTGTAACAGTGCTGATGACCTCCGAACTTGAAGATCGTTATACCGATCTTCGCTTTTCCCCCTACGGTTCGGCCTTTCTCACCGACGCGATCATCGTCCAGCGCTACATCGAGATCGAGAGCCGGCTCAAACGCGTGATGGCCGTTGTCAAGGTGCGCGGCAGCGCCCACTGCGACGAGCTTCGGCAGTTCGAGATTACGGGTGCCGGAATCGTCATCGGTGATCCGGTACGCGAATACGAAGGAATCCTCGGCGGTCAACCGACGCAGACTTCAGTCGCCGACACGGTCGAATAGGGAAACTGCCAATGAGCGATCTACTCGCCGAACGCGAAGCTGCCGTTCTTGCCGGAGAAATGGCGGCTGATCAGCGCCAGGACAGCGCGGACCGGCGGCAGGATTCCGCCGATCTGCGCCAGGAAGCGGCAGATTTGCGTCAGGAAACGGCTGACTTGCGCCAGGAGGCCGCCGACCTGAGCGATAAGGCCGCAATCGCCAAGGCCGAACTCGGCGCAATAACCGAAGCGCAGTTGCGTGAAGCCAATGAGCGCCTCGTCATTGCGACCGTTCGCGCCCAGACGATGACTGAAGCTGCCGAGGGGTCCGCCGCACGCATGTCATTCATGGCCGAACACGACTTTCTGACCGGCTTGCCGAATCGTTCCCTGCTCTCGGCCCGGCTGGCGCAGTCGATTGCCCTCGCGCAACGCCACGGCAAGCGCGTCGCCCTGCTGTACATGGATCTCGACCACTTCAAGCACATCAACGATTCGCTCGGGCATGCCGTCGGGGATCAACTGCTGCTATCGGTGGCCAAACGTCTGCAAACCTGCGTTCGGGTTTCTGATACCGTCTGTCGCCAGGGGGGCGACGAATTTGTCGTACTGCTGGCCGA
>JAIFNM010000233.1:2662-5395 GCA_020047725.1 Betaproteobacteria bacterium | reverse complement strand
TAAAACCTTGGCGTCCCCACGGGGATTCGAACCCCGGTACCTACCGTGAAAGGGTAGTGTCCTAGGCCTCTAGACGATGGGGACCCGGACTAAAACATTTCTCTCGGCTTTTTGGTGGAGGTACGCGGGATCGAACCGCGGACCTCTTGCATGCCATGCAAGCGCTCTCCCAGCTGAGCTATACCCCCCTCTCGAAAGAAGGGCGCATTATAGGGAGGCATCCGAAGCTTGTAAAGTGCTTTTTGCTTTTTTGGAGAACGAACATCGACATTTAATTGGTCAAAGCGAATGAAAGCCGCTTGAGTACTAGTTCTCGTGGGAAAAGCGCAATGACCGCATCGACTGACGGTGTTTGCGCCTGACCGGTAAGCAGCACACGCAGTGGCATTGCCAGCTTGGGCATCTTTAGCCCGTGTTTGCTGATGCATGACTTGATCAATGCCGCGATGGCTGATGTTTCCCACGCAACATCCCTTACTCCGGCGGCGAAATCAGCCAGCGCAGGCTGAGCTTCGGGCGTTAGATGCTGTGCCAGTGTTTCGGCATTCGGGTGCAAGTCGATATAGAACACCTCGGCAGCGTCCGCCAGTTCGTTCAGGTTGCTCACACGTTCCTTGTAGAGGCCGATGATTGCTTTCAGTGATGGCGTCGTGCTGATCGTCACGCCGCGTGCTTCAAGGCGTGGTTGCACCAGCGTCACGAGTCGTGTGTTGTCGGCCTGCTTAAGATAATGGGCGTTGAGCCAGTTCAATTTTTCGGTATTAAACTGCGCCGCCGACGGTGTGATATGGTCCAGGTCGAACCATTCGCAGAATTGCGGCATCGAAAAGACTTCGTCGTCACCGTGTGACCAGCCGAGACGTGCCAGGTAGTTGAGTACGGCTTCTGGCAGATAGCCCTCATCGTCATACTGCATTACGCTGACCGCGCCATGGCGTTTGGACAGTTTTTGCCCATCATCGCCGAGGATCATCGACAGGTGCGCATAAAGCGGTACTTGTGCGCCGAGCGCTTTGAGAATATTGATCTGGCGTGGTGTGTTATTTACGTGGTCGTCGCCGCGAATGACATGCGTGATGCCCATCTCCCAGTCGTCCACCACCACGCAGAAATTGTAGGTTGGCGTGAAGTCGGCCCGGGCGATTACCAGGTCGTCAAGTTCTGCATTGGCGATCTCGATGCGGCCCTTCACCAGATCATCCCAAGTCACCACGCCTTCCGTCGGATTCTTGAAACGTATGACCGGCAGGGCACCGGCTGGAGGCGTCGGCAGGGTCTTGCCGGGTTCCGGGCGCCAGGTGCCGTCATAACGCGGCTTGAGCCCCTTGGCGCGCTGCTCTTCGCGCATGCTGTCGAGTTCTTCCTGCGTCGTGTAGCAGCGGTAGGCCGTGCCAGTGGCGAGCATCTCCTGAATCACGAGTTTGTAGCGATCCATGCGCTGCATCTGGTAGAACGGTCCTTCGTCGTGCGCAAGTCCCAGCCAGTTCATGCCATCGATAATCGCCTGTACGGCTTCTGGTGTGGAGCGTGCAACATCCGTATCCTCAACACGCAGGATGAATTTTCCTCCATGATGGCGGGCAAACGCCCAGGAGAAGAGGGCTGTACGGGCACCGCCGATGTGCAGAAAGCCGGTTGGGGAAGGGGCAAAACGTGTGCGTATCATGGACAGAGGCCAAAAGTCATAAAGGAAGTATTGTAAAGGAAGCGCACGAAATTGACCGCGTGCATTGATTGTGGTTAAATGCCGGCCTCTATCGGGCGGTTAGTTCAGCGGTAGAACGCTCGCCTCACACGCGAGAGGTCACTGGTTCGACCCCAGTACCGCCCACCACCATCAAGCACCACCGACCACCACCATCAAGCACCACCGAACACCATAAACCCAGACGCCTCAAGGTTTTCTGGGTTTTTTTATGTTGTCCCGTATCACCTCACACGATCCCAATGCCGTCAATTTGACGGCCTTTTTAGATGATGGTTACGGTGTTTTCCTGACTGACGGTTTCACGCTGGTGCAGCTCAGATGGCATGCAAGTTGATGCGTCTCAGGCTTTGTATGGATCGGTCTTCTCTTTGAATTCACACAAATCGGCAATGCCACAGCGCCAGCATTCGGGTTTGCGTGCTTTGCAGATATAGCGGCCGTGCAGGATCAGCCAGTGATGGGCGTCGTGCTTGAATTCGTTCGGTACCGATTTCAACAGCTTGAGTTCGACGGCGAGTGGCGTCTTGCCCGGTGCCAGACCGATCCGGTTGGCGACGCGGAAGATGTGCGTGTCGACAGCGATGGTCGGTTCGCCAAAAGCAGTATTAAGCACGACATTGGCCGTTTTTCGACCGACGCCGGGCAGTGCTTCGAGCGCTGCCCGGTCGTGGGGAACGTTGCCGCCATGCAGTTCAATGAGCTGGCGGCAGGTGGCGATGACGTTCTTGGCCTTGGCGTTATAGAGGCCGATGCGGTTGATGTGCCCCGACAGTCCGGCTTCGCCGAGTGCGAGGATGGCCTGTGGCGTCGGCGCGTCAGCGAAGAGTTTTCGTGTCGCCAGATTGACGCTCTTGTCGGTGGCTTGTGCGGAGAGAATGACGGCGATCAGTAACTGGAAGGTGCTCGCGTATTCCAGTTCGGTGGTTGGTGCCGGATTCGCAGCGCGCAAGCGTTTGAAAATTTCGCTGCGCTGGTTTGCATTCATTGTGGAATCTGGTTAGTGGCCGCCGCCGACCGCCACGGGC
>JAIFNM010000233.1:0-2638 GCA_020047725.1 Betaproteobacteria bacterium | reverse complement strand
ATGAAGGCGCCGGGTGGCAGCATGGCGAGCAGCAGGCCGGGGTAGTCATCCGGCAGTAGTTGCAGTGGGTGCAGACCGGGGAAAACCATGTCGATGCCCGAAAACAGTGTGCCGCGGCCGATCAACTCGCGCAGTCCGCCAAGCAGAGCCAGCGTCCACAACATGCCAATGCCCATGAAAATGCCATCGATCATGGCGTGCAGCGGTGGGTTCTTGTTGGCAAACGCCTCGACGCGCGCCAGCACGATGCAGTTGGTGACGATCAGCGGGATGAAGATGCCAAGCACCAGATAGAGTTCATGCAGGTTGGCGTTGAACAGCAGATCGACCACCGTGACCAGCGCGGCGACGATCAGGATGAATACCGGAATGCGGATCTCATGCGGGATCAGGTTGCGCAGACTGGCAACGGCCAGGCCGGAGATGGCCATGACAATAATGGTGGCCAGCGAGAGCATGACGCCGTTGACCAGGTTGGTGGTGACCGCCAGCAGCGGGCACAGGCCGAGAATCTGGATCAGGCTGGTGTTCTGTTTCCAGGCGCCATTGGCGGCGATCTGGCGGAATTCTTCACGAGTGATCATGAGTTTGCCTCAGACAAAAAAGCGAACCACCAAGGCACAAAGGGCACAAAGTTTCACCAAGAAAAGCGTTTTTGCTTGGTGTTTCTTGGTGTCTTGGTGTCTTGGTGACTTGGTGGTGAAGTAGTTCATGGTTTGCCGAAAAGTTGCTCGCGGTTCTCGGCGACATACACTGCCGCCTTGCGCACGGCCTTGATCACGGCGCGCGGCGTGACCGTGGCACCGGCCACCGAGTCGAAACGTCCACCGTCTTTTTTCACCTTCCATTCACGCTCTTCGCTGGAGGCAGGTGCCAGGCCGTTGAACTGGGTGATCCAGGGACGTTCCTTGTTCTTGTCCTTCTTCGGCTCGATATAGTCGCCCAGCCCTGGTGTTTCCTTGTGCTGTGTGACGCGCACGCCGAGCAGCGCGCCATCGGTACCAAGGGCAATCAGCAGGCGGATTTTGCCGGAGTAGCCATCCGGCGCAACGGCTTCGAGAACCAGAGCACTTGGTTGCCCGTTCTTGCGTGCTCGATAGGCCATTGACGCCTCGTCCAGGCCGAGCGCGGCGGTTGGTGCGAGTTGCAAGGTGTCTTTCAGCAGATCGTTATCGTAGCCCGTACGCGGCAGAACCTCATCGATCAGTTTCATTTTCTCTTCGGACGCGGCGGCCTCGATGGTCGGCAGGGTCCACAAATACGCGCCCGACAGCAGGCCGGTAAAGATGACGACGAAGATGAACAGGATCACCGCCGTACGCATGGCCATCTTGGTCGCGGAGGGCGGCTTTGCCGTGTGCGTCATGGCTTGCCCTTCATGCCAAAAATTGGCGGCTGTGTGTAAAGATCGATCAGCGGGACACAGATATTGAGCAGCAATACGGCGAACGCTACTCCATCAGGATAGCCACCAAAAACGCGGATGATATAGGCCAGCACGCCGGTCGATAGACCGAAGATCAACTTGCCTTTTGCCGTCGTGCAACCCGAAACCGGGTCGGTGACGATGAAGAATGCACCAAGCATCGAGCCGCCCGAGAACAGATGGAACAGCGGATTGGCAAACTGGCCGGGGTTCCACAGCCACAGCGCGCTGGCGAGCACGGCGATGCCGGCGAGGAAGCCGAGCGGCGCGTGCCAGCTGATGATCTTGCGCTGCCACAGCCACAGGCCACCGAGCAGGTAGGCGGCGCCGACCCATTCCCAGCCTTTGCCAGCGAAGTAGCCGAATGTTTTCGCGTCGGCCATGACGCTGCTTACCGTGGTGCTGCCCTCACCGAGCTTGAGCGCTGTTTTCAGGGCGTCGAGTGGAGTGGCGCCGCTCATCGCATCAACGCGGGGTGCCTGGCCAAAAACGAGCGCCAGCTGATCGAAGAAACCTGCACTCAGATCGACCGGTGGCCATTGCGACATCAGCGATGGAAAGGACACGATGCACACGGCGAAGGCAATCATTGCCGGGTTGAATGGGTTCTGTCCGAGTCCGCCGTAAAGGTGCTTGGCGACGAGAATGGCAAACAGACAGCCGACGACGACCAGCCACCACGGCGCAAGCGGCGGGAAGGCCAGTGCGATCAGCCAGGCGGTGACAATGGCGCTGCCGTCGCCGAGAAAGAGGCCGAGCGGTTTGTTCAGCAACCTGAGCATGAAAGCTTCGGCGAGCAGCGAAGCGACGGTAGCGATGGCGATCTCGATCTGCACCAGAACAACCGGGCCGATCAGCCAGACGTAGATGGCGATACCCGGCAGCAGCGCCGCCAGCACTTGCAGCATGACGCGCTGAACGCTGACGTTCTGGGTGAGATAGGGCGGAGTGTTGAAGTTCATGGCTTACTTAACCTCTTTCAACACGGAGATCACAGAGCCACGGAGGGCACGGAGAAAACAGTTATTGGTCATCACTCTGTGTCCTCTGTGACTCCGTGTTCTCTGTGTCAAGAGCGGTTTTTTGCGTTTGCAACGAAACTCTGCGTGCTTCGATCTCGGCGATTTCCTTGCGCTGGGCGACAGTCAGCCCTTCGGTGTTTTTTGGCTGGGCGTTTTCACGTTGCTGGCGGGCGCGCTCCATTGCGGCAGC
>JAIFNM010000299.1 GCA_020047725.1 Betaproteobacteria bacterium | reverse complement strand
CCATCCTTGAGCAGGCCAAGGATCGCATCCGACTTGTCGAAGCCGATACCGATGATTGGCTTTTTCGACGCCTTGATCGCATTGCCGACACCAACCGTCGAGCCTTCATTGGCGCCATACAGGCCGACCAGATCAGCATTTCCGGAAATGAAGCCGGTTGCGGCCTCTTGCGATGCTGCCGCGTCACCATCCTTGTATTCGGTGGTGAGGATGGTGTAACCAGCCGCTTTGACAACGCCCCGGAAACCATTTTCACGTTCCATGGTGGAATTGGTGGCGGTATTGACGCTGACGATACCGATCTTGCCAGCCGTTTTCCCAGCCGCTTTGAGTTCATCGATCATCGTCTTGCCAGCCAGAACGCCGGCCTGCAGGTTGTTTGTCGACAGTGTGGCGATTGCAGGAGCATCCGCACCAGAATCAACGTAGATGATCTTGACGCCCTTGCTCTGTGCGTTTTTCACGACAGCGCTGATGGCCTTCGGGTCATTGGCGGCAAGCAGGATCAGATTGGCTTTGTCGGCCACTGCGTTATTGATCGCTTCGATCTGTTTGGCATTGTCCTTGACGTCCGGAGCATCCCACTTGTACTTCAGGCCAAGTGCCGTGGCCATGGATTTTGCACCTTCATCAACCTTGACCCAGTGCTGATCCATTTTGTCCATGGTGATCAGATAGACGGTTTTTCCCTTTGCATCAGCCGCCGAAGCCGCGGGCGCGACTACCGACAAGGAAACGACTGCCATGGAAATCATCGACAACATTTTCAATGCTTTTCTCATTTCTACTACCTCCACTGTTAAAGATAAAAACACAAATTCAAAGCTTTGCTGCTACAGCTTTAAACACTACCTGGGCGGACGCTTCTTGAAGAGACTCAGCTTTCCGCTACGGGCGATACGGTCAATCAAAACTGAAATGATGACGACCACTCCGATGACCAGATTCCTAAGCGCCAGCGGTGCGCCGGCGAATTGCAGGCCGTTGTTCAGCACACCCCAGATGAACGAACCGATGACGGTACCAAACAGAAGCCCCTGCCCGCCCATGGTGCTGACACCACCGATGACCGAGGCTGCAACGGCGTTCAATTCGTAAGACATCCCGGCATTCATGGTCCCCATACCGCTCTGGGCGGTGAGCATCAGACCAACGACGCCGGCCAGGAAAGCGCTGAAGACATAGACCTTGGTTTCGGCGAGCACCACATTGACGCCGGAAAGTTTTGCCGCTTCGTAATTGCTCCCGATGGCGTAGGTGTGACGACCGGTGCAGGTCTTGCCAAGGACGAAAGCGAAGACCAGGAAAAGGAATATTCCGATCCAGATCGGGTTGTAGAGGCCGAAAGTATCGCCGTAGTAGAAGAGATTCTTGAAGGCCTCGGCTTCGGCCGGAATTCCGTCAGTGTTCATATTGCCGTTCGCCAGTTGAGCGATGCCACGGGCGATGATCATGGTTCCTAGCGTGGCAATGAAGGCAGGGAGTTTGGTGATGGAAACCAGCAAGCCATTGAGCAGCCCGACTGCGCAACAGGCCACCAGCGTGATCAGGCTGGCCATCCACGGATCCATTCTTCCTGCGGTCATCAAGGTTGCCGAGATCATGCTGGACATTCCGGCCACTGAGCCAATGGACAGGTCAATGCCGCCGGTGATCATGACGAAAGACTGGCCGATGCCGACGATCAGGATAGGCACCACCTGCCGCAGCAGATTGGTGGTGTTTTCGCCGGAGAAAAATGAAGGGTTGATGACCCCGAAGACCAGAACCATGACCAGCATCGCCACAGTGACTGATATGACTTGCCCCATCCCCCGGATGGCCAGGAATTCTTTCAGATGCTTTCTTTTCATCTTTTTTCTCAGTTATCTCATTGAACGGTGAATTGGGTTGCGCAACGCAGGATTTCGTCCTGGGTGGTTTCTTTGGATATCAGGTTGCCGGTGATCCGGCCGTTGCACATCACCAGAATCCGGTCACTCATTCCCATCACTTCAGGCATTTCCGAAGAGACAAAGAGCACGCCGATGCCCTTGGTCTTGAGCTCATTCATGATGTTGTAGATTTCGACCTTCGAGGCTACGTCAATGCCACGGGTAGGCTCATCGAAGATGACAATCTTGGCGTCTCGGACCAGCCACTTCCCCAGAACTACCTTTTGCTGATTGCCGCCTGAAAGATTCTTGGCGGTCTGTTCGCCGGATGGTGTCTTGATCCGGAGATCCTTGATGGCGCGACCGGTCAGTTCTTTTTCCACGCCACTGCGAACAACGCCCCAACGGTTGCACACCCGGTCCAGATTCGCCAGACCAACGTTTTCCCGAATCGAGAGCTCGGTGCATAGACCTTGTTTCTTGCGATCTTCGGGCCCCAGAACAATGCCATGGCGTATGGCGTCCAGCGGATGGCGAATACTGATCACTTCGCCATCGAGCGAAATCTGACCATCCTCAATCGGTTCAGCGCCAAAAATGGCCCGGACCAGTTCTGTTCTACCGGCCCCCATCAGGCCGGACAAGCCGATGATTTCGCCAGCGAAAAGCTCAAAGGAGACGTTCTTGACAATTCCGGAGCACAAGTTGGAAACCCCCATGAGCTTGGCGCCCTTCGCCACGCTCATGTGCGGAAATTTCTCTTTGATCTCGCGCCCGATCATCATGGCGATGATCTCGTCGAGCGTCGTTTCGCTGAAATTGCGGGTCGCCACATAGCGCCCGTCGCGGAAGATGGAAACGCGATCCGTTATTTCCTTGAGTTCATCGAGACGGTGCGAGATATAGACAATTGCACAGCCCTGCTGCTTCAGGTCACGGATGATTCTGAACAGCTCGACAATCTCGCGCTCGGTGAGCGCCGAGGTTGGCTCGTCCATGATCAGGATTCGCGCTTTTGTTGACAGCGCCTTGGCAATCTCGACCATCTGTTGCTTGGAGACCGGAAGCGTCTTCACGACGGTTGTCGGGTCGATGTCGATTTTGAGCTCATCGAGAACCGCCTTTGCCTGTCGATTCATTTCCTTTTGTTTTATCAGCCCGTGGAGGTGAGACTCACGCCCGAGGAACATGTTTTCCGCCACGGTCAGGTCGGTGCACATGTTCAATTCCTGGTGGATGATGGCAATGCCCAGTTCCTGGGCGGTCTTCGGCGTCAGCTCTTCAAGCTCGTTGCCATCAAGGCGGTAGCTGCCGGAATCCCGGTGGTAAATGCCGCTGATGATTTTCATCAGCGTCGATTTGCCAGCCCCGTTCTCGCCGAGCAGCGCATGCACCTCGCCTGCCTTCAGATTGAACTGGACGTCATCCAGCGCCTTCACACCCGGGAAAGACTTACTTATTCCGGACAGTTCGATCAAATACATTGCCCCACGACCCTTTCCCTCAAACCGCTCTCTGCGTAACGGATTATTCAGCGCAAACGCTTGTGCATCAGCGATGAGGCCATGCTAGCAATGGGCGATTTCAAACACAAAGGTCATTCTTTGGGTGAGGTGGGGCATTCTTTTGATTGATCACAATTTTTCGACAAGGGATGCCGGCTTCCGGCGCGGTGGAGGTCAGAATCAGGACAGCAATGCCTTTTTTCAACAACAGCCCGATAAAGAACGCGCTGATCTCCTCCAGGCTTTTATCCACTGAACTGAAGGGTTTGACACAAACCACCAGCCGGGGACTGAAGAGATGCCACCGGCAATAGACCAGCTTGTGCAGGTCCTGGATCGACAACTCATCCGGATATTTCGTCAACACGTCCGAATCGAAATACTGGGCATATTCATCCGCACAGCTTGCCAGATACACGGGATTGATCCAGAAATCCGCCGCTTTTCTGCTGGCGGGCAAGCACAGGTTCTCAAGAGCAGTGAAATCGCGGAATATCATCGTGTCTGCCGGATTTTCGACGACAAATGCGATTTTTTGGTCGAGCGCCTGCCAGACGTTCCGCGCCAGAAGCCTTTCCTCATTCGTCAAAATTTGCCCCGAACCCACCTGACGATCTCCGCTGAGCAGAGCCTTGATTTCCTCAATACCCTGACCATCCTGGTCAAAAATACAGAGTTCCTCGCCTTGATGAAGCCTGAAGCTCAGTGAGTCCAGAACGCCGGACTGAACCTTATCGAAAATCAGCACTTCCGATTTTTCGGGAATAGCCACCGCGGGAGCAATCGCTTCACTCGGGAGATCGATCATCTGCTCGATGGAAAAGCACGATTTCATGGCCCGTTCATTGATCTCACCACCGCCGAAAACCCAGAAATTCCGCCCTTTCTTGATTACCATGACCCGATCAGCATAATTCGAGAGGTGACTGACCGAACTGTCCACCATCAGGAAACCCAGCCCACGTTTCTTGATTTGCGCCGCCAGATTCAGCAGTTGTTCGATTTCCGAATCCGACAGAAAACTGGAGAAGTCCTGAAGAACGACAATGCGCGCACCAAGGGCAACGGCTTTCACGATTTCCAGACTGCAACGCTCGACCCCGGAGAGATTTCGGGCCAGCGATTCCGGCTCGATTGACAGCCCGAATTCCTCCATGAGTTGCTGTGTCTGCACATTCAGGAGATGCGTGTCGATGACTTGCGTCTTGAATCCCTTCCGCATGACGAAAATATTCTCGGAAATACTCAGGTCATCAACCAGCGACTTGGCGGATTGGATAACCCCCACCTTGCGGTATCGGTTTCGATCAATCTCATTGGACGGGCTGGGTTCTCCGTCAAGATAGATCCGTCCGGATCGCGCATCTTTTCTACCGGCAATGACTTCGACCAGGTTATTCTTCACTGCAGCATAATTCGAGAACACCCCAAGTATCTCTCCCTGGTAGAGCGCCAGATTGAAGTCAATCAGGGTATTTTGCCCGTGTTCACCGAAGGTGATGCCTTCCAGTCTGAGCACTTCATGCCTCATGACCTCATCGATCCGTGGATTGCCTGATCGGCAGGGTGATCTCCACGCGGGTTCCCAAACCGAGAATACTCGATACTCTGAGCCCGAACGGCTCCCCGAAGAGCAGCTTGATGCGGTTATCCACATTGACCAGCGCGATACCGCCGAGCCGCACCTTTTCCTCGCTTTTCTTGGCAGCGTCGGGGTTTGTGAGACGGCGATTAATCTCCTCCAATATGCTTTCCGACATCCCGACCCCATCATCGGTAACCTCGATCAACAGGCGTTGCCCATCGGTACAGATATTTACTGACACCTTTCCTGGCCCGACCTGATGCTCCAACCCGTGGATAATCGCGTTTTCAATGATCGGTTGCAGCGTTAGCTTGGGAATCTTGAAATCCCGTACAGCCTCGCTGCCCTTCTCGATATCCAGCTGCATGCTGATCCGGTCGCCGAAGCGGTAGTTCTGGATGGCAAAGTAGTTCTCGGCGTTTGCCAACTCCTCCTCAAGCGTAACCAGATTATCCATGTTGGAGATCGTGTACCTGAAAAACGTGGCCACTGCCTCGGTGATGGTGGCGATGTTTTCCATCCCGGCTGACAGCGCATCGCCGCGAATGGCTTCCAGCGTGTTGTATAGAAAATGCGGGTTGATCTGGTTTTGCAGAGCCAAGTACTGGGCCTGCCGATTGGAAAGCCGGTTCACCTCATGGTTGTCCAGCAACTGCTGGATTTTCCGGAACCCCTGTTGCTCTGCCGGAGTGAAATAGATTTTCCGGCTGAAAATGGATTCAAGGTCGTAACCCTGATTGAAGTGCAGGAATTGCCTGTCCATCTCTCTGAGCGGAACAAGAACCGCGCGATAAAAGAACAGGCTGTTGGCCAAAAAGAATGGAGCGGCAAGCCCTGCCAGACCCATTCTGGTCATCCCGTCGGCAATCAACAGGAAACCAAGCGCGCCGTACCCCCCCAGACAGACAAGAAGCCGTTTGATGATCCCCCAGTTTTCGTAAAACCTCACCGGACCGCCCCTTCCCGTTTAATAGTAGAGCTTCCTGTATTTCGACGGCTGGATGCCGGTGATCCGGGCGAACAATTTTGAAAAATGCTTCACGTCGCTGTAGCCCACATCGGCCGCCACATCGGCAATAGATTTTGCCGGGTCCGACAACATCCGCTTTGCTTCTTTGATACGCACATCGATCAGGTATTCCAGGAAATTCATCCCCGTTTCCTTTTTGAACAATTGGGAAAAATACGTCGGGTTGAATCCTACGAACTGACTGACGCTCTCCAGACTGATCGGATGGTTGAAATGGGCGTGCATGTACTTCTGGGCTTCGCGGATGGGCTTGTTGTTCTCGCTCTTCCTCAGTGTCACGACATGCGCAACGAGGTCGGACGCGTAGGCACTCAAGAGAAGGAATACATCCTTCTGGCTATTGCAGGTGTCGAGCTTTTCAAAACAGTCGCCCTGTCTTTCTTCGACCCAGTCATCGACCGCGTTCTGGCTCTTCAACCCGAAACGCAGGATCTGGATGCATTCATCGCAGATAGCACCAATGGCTTTCCCGGTCATGCCCTCAAGGGATGCGGTTGTATCGGCAATCCCGGCAATAACACTGCGGATCTCCGGCTCATCCAGGATCTCCACGCTCTTCAGCAGCCTGTTGCGCACATTGGCCGTGATGATCTGCCGGACAATTTCGGCTGTTTCCTGACTCCCTGCGCGGTCGATGACACGGCCAGGCCCGTATACCAGGCGGTTAGCCACCGCGCATTCCGCCTCCCTGACCGACACAAACAACTCATTGATATCGTCCGTTTGGCAGCCCACGCCGACGGTAACCTTGATCCGGTCGAAAAGCTCACCCTGCGATTGCAGTTCATCAATCACCGCTACCATGGCCCGTCTCAAGGCCTTCTGTTGAGTGTCGCCGAAATTGACGATACCGTAGATGCCACGGTCGGTCGGATACAGCAAACAGGCATGGCACTTGCCGACCAGCGCCTCCCTGATCACCGCTGTGCTTTTTTCCATCAAAAGCTTGCGCACATTGGCGTTGAGCGACTCGAAATGCACATCGGCTTTCACAACGAACGCCTGGAATGAATCGGCCCGGAAGTCCAGGTTGAAGTCGCGATTGATCTGATCGAGAGACGTCGGCCCCTCACCCTTCTCCGCATTCACCAAGCCTGCCATGAACTGCTCGTGCAGCCTTTTTACATCGCTCTCGACGCGTGCCGAGTAACTCTCCTCACGCTGCTTGGCCTGATCGCGTTGGCCGTACTTTTCCAGCATCTTGCGCAAGGTCTGGTTGATTTCGACCGCCTTCAAGGGCTTCAACAGGTAATCCTCAACGCCGAAGCGGATGGCCTTCTGCGCATAGTCGAAATGGCGGTAGCCGCTGATGATGATGAAATCGATGTCCGGATTCAGGCGCTTGGCGCGGTCGATCAACTCGATGCCGTCGTAGCCGGGCATGCGGATATCGGTAATGACGATATCCGGCTGATGCTCTTCAACCATGGCCAGCGCCGAAATCCCGTCGTGAGCCGTTGCCACCAGTTCCAGCCCGAGTTCATCCCAGTGGATCAGGCTCTTGATCAGAAGCGCCACCTTCGGCTCATCATCAGCAATGATTACGCGGTACATCTGAACATCTCCTTACTCGAAAACCCGGTTGTGTCGAACCAGCCTGGAAAAAACCGGATGCCAACTGTAAGGCATTTTGCGCAGGAAGCGAAAGATTGAACAGATAGCGGTGAGAATGTGCCGCCAGGAGTATTTGCGCGGATTGCCCTGAAAGGCTCGTCAAATGGCGATCTACGCGATGCCCACATCGAGGACCGCATAAACATTGGCCTGCATAGCATACCCTCCGAAGATGCCCGTATTTATTGACCTGCAAAGCATCTCATCAAGCGACCTTGGTTCAGCCTTGGCTGGATCGGCAAGTATTTCACGTTTTTCTTCGTGCGCTTCGCATTCTTCGTGGTTTAAACGGTCCAACTTTTTGTAGAATCAACCCCATGCTCGACGAACGCTCCCGAACCCTGCTCAAGACCCTGATCGAACGCTACATCGCCGACGGCCAGCCAGTGGGCTCGCGCGCGCTGTCGAAGTTCTCGGGGCTTGATCTCTCAGCCGCTACGGTGCGCAACGTGATGGCCGACCTTGAGGACTTGGGTTTTATCGCCAGTCCGCACACCTCGGCCGGGCGCGTACCGACGGCGCGCGGCTACCGCTTCTTCGTCGACAGTCTGCTCACGATGCAGCCGCTGGAGTCTGAAAAAATCCACGCCATCGAGGGGCAACTCCACCCCTCGCAGCCGCAACAACTGATCAGCAGCGCCTCGCACCTGCTCTCCGGACTCACCCATTTTGCCGGCATCGTGCTCACGCCACGACGAAAAACGCCGCGCATCCGGCAGATGGAATTCGTCAGCCTGTCCGAAAAACGCATCCTGCTGATCCTCGTCACCACCGACGGCGACGTGCAGAACCGCATCTTGTTCACCGAGCGCCCCTATTCGCCGTCGGAACTCGTCGTCGCCACCAACTACCTCAACCAGTACTTTGCCGGCCACGATTTCGAGCATATCCGCAACCGCGTCAAGGAAGACCTGCTCAAGCTGCGTGGCGACCTGCAAGGCCTGATGGCCGCCGCCCTCGCCGCCGGCGACGAGGCCATGAACCGGACAGACGAGCAATACATCATCTCCGGCGAACGCAACCTGCTCGAAGTCGAGGAACTGTCATCGAACATGAAGCAGTTGCGCAAACTGTTCGACCTCTTCGAACAACGCACCGCGCTCATGCAACTGCTCGACATTTCGCACCGCGCCGACGGCATCCAGATCTTCATCGGCGGCGAATCCGGGCTCGCACCACTCGACGAATGCAGTGTCGTCACCGCACCCTACGAAGTCGACGGCCAGATCGTCGGCTCGGTCGGCGTCATCGGCCCGACGCGCATGGCTTACGAACGTGTCATCCCGATTGTCGACATCACCGCCAAGCTGCTTTCCTCCGCCCTCACCTACCAGGCCAACGCCTGATGACGCGCCTCGTTCCCGAGCCGACCTTCCGTCACGGTACGGCAGGCAAAACGGCAGTTGTGCTGATCAATCTCGGCACGCCAGACGAACCGACCGCCCCGGCGGTGCGCCGCTACCTTAAGGAATTCCTTTCCGACCCTCGCGTCGTCGAGATTCCACGGCCGATCTGGTGGCTGATCCTCAACGGCATAATCCTCAACGTCCGACCGAAGAAATCGGCCGAAAAATACGCCGCGATCTGGACACCCGACGGGTCGCCGCTGAAAATCCATACCGAAAAGCAGACCAAACTGCTGCGCGGTTTTCTCGGCCAGGCTGGACATCAAGTGGTCGTCGACTACGCCATGCGCTACGGCCAACCGTCGATCCCGGCCACGCTTTCTCGACTCAAGGCCGAAGGCTGCACGCGCATCCTGCTGCTGCCGCTCTATCCGCAGTATTCATCAAGTACAACCGCGACTGCGTTTGACGCGGCTTATCGCTGGGC
>JAIFNM010000226.1 GCA_020047725.1 Betaproteobacteria bacterium | reverse complement strand
GTTGACGAACCTGGACACCACGGAGCGCTATCGCCGAGAAAGCGACCAGCAGGGCAAACAGGATTCCCTGGTTACGCACATCGTCATGCCACGGTGCCAGAATGCTGGCCGTTTCCTGGCTGAGAGCGACCACTAGCGGCGAACTCATCACCAGGGCAGAGGGGTTGATGGTGTGTGTTGCGGCCAGGCGCTCACCGTTCAATATTGGAGAAACGCCCCTTGCCAAACTGTGCTCTTCGCCGGATTTGAGATGTCGGGCGAAGAAGGACGCAGGATCAGACACATCGGTGCCGGGAGGAACGTCCGGCGTGGAGACATAGAGCAGGACTTTGCCCGAGCCGTGAATCAGCCCTGCCGAAACGTCTGCTGTGTAACGCAACGCGGTGAGCATCGGTTTGAAATCTTCCGGCTCCAGGGCGGCGATAATGGTACCGGAGAACTCGCCATGCTTATCGGATAGTGGGAGCGCCAGAGTGAGTGAAAACGCGCCAAGTGCCGTTTTGAAGGGTTGGGAGACATGAAGCATGTTGCTGTGCGGATTCGCCTTGAAAAACTGAAAATACTCGCGCTCGCTGAAATCTTTCCCGACCAGTTCGACTCGATTCGATGCCGTGAGTTTTCCATCAGCATCATAAGTGGCTAATGTACGCAAACCGTCCACGGCATTACTGATTGCAGTCATGTGCATCGTGAGCGGTGTGCTTCCATCTCCCTGAGCGCTGAGGGAGGGCAGGTTGTCGCGCAGTTCGGTGAGGGCGGTGTGGATCGAGATCAGCCGGCGTTCGGTGCTGAAGGCAATCGATTTTGCACCAAGTGCCAGGCGCTCCTCGGCGGCAGCAAGCAAAACCCCGCGGTCGATGAAAAGATTATTCGCAAGAGTGCCCGCAATGATCAGGAGCACGATCGCCAGGGCGATCCACTGGCGCACGAACGTACGCGTCTCCGCCGTTCCGGCCAGGCTGGCGCCAGCTTCGGGCAAGGATGCTGGTGGCGCATTCTTCATCGGTATCAAACCTCACGCTTCGCCGTTATTCTGCCTGCCTGATAATACGCCGGGGAAAAAACAAAAACCATTACGGGAAATACGGAGGAAACGGCGGGAAATACGGAGGCGCTGGCCCATTGCAGGGGGTAGTGAGTGTCGAATGCAATGGCGATCTATTCAGTTAAGGAAACGCTGATTTATTCCCGGCTGGTCATGTATGCGCATGGTATAATTGGGGTCTTGTGCTGAGCTTGAGGAAAACAGGAATGCAAGCGAGTTTTTCGGAATTGGAATACGCGGCCAAGAAGAAACAGACGAGGCGGGATCGGTTCCTGGCCGAGATTGATGCCGTAACCCCGTGGGTGGAACTGGAAAGGACAGTCACCCCGTTTTACCCGAGGAGCGGCGGTCGGGGGCGTCCGCCGATTGGTTTGGCACGGATGCTGCGGATGTACGTTGCACAGCAATGCTTCGGTCTTTCGGATGAAGGTATCGAAGACGCCCTCTACGACAGCCAAGCCATTCGCCGGTTTGTAGGCATCGACCTGAATCGCGAGTCGGCCCCCGATGCCACGACGCTGCTGAATTTTCGGCACCTGCTCGAAAACCATCAACTCACCGAATCCATCTTCAATACCATCACAGGGCATCTGGCGGCGAAAGGTCTGCTGTTGCGGGAAGGCACGATTGTCGATGCGACGTTGATTGCGGCACCGCCTTCGACGAAGAACAAGGACGGCAAGCGCGATCCGGACATGCACCAGAGCAAGAAAGGCAAGCAGTGGTACTTCGGCATGAAGGCGCATATCGGGGTGGATGCCCAATCCGGGCTAGTTCATACCGTGATCGGCACTGCAGGCAACGTCAGCGATGTGACGCAGGCCCAAGCCTTACTCCACGGTGACGAAACCGACGCCTTCGGAGATGCCGGTTATCAGGGTGTGGAGAAACGGGACGATAATCTCGAGTGTCCGGTGACGTGGCACGTGGCGATGCGACCAAGTAAACGCAAAGCATTGCCGGCCACGCCCTTGGGCGGCTTACTGGAGCGGCTCGAACACACCAAGGCCAGCATCCGCGCCAAGGTCGAACATCCGTTTCATGTGGTCAAGAACCTATTCCGTCACCGCAAGACGCGTTACAAGGGCTTGGCCAAAAACACCGCGCAGCTGTTCTCGCTCTTCGGCCTCGCCAACCTCTTCATGGCGCGCCGATGGCTATTGGATGCTCCTAGCCAAAGTGCGTCCTGAAAATGAAAATTGCCAGAAAAACAACTGAAAAACAGCCAAACCACTCACAAGATCGACTGGTTTCAGAATGTTTATCAAAAATCCCGCTGAGTTCTCGGCCAAACTGAATTGTTCAGCACTTCCTTAACTGAATATTCGACTAATATATTCACATGTCAGCCCCTGAGCGCACACTGGTTTCAAGCCAGTCCACATTCACTGCGGACCAACTCCGCCGACGTTACATCGTTGCGCTTTCGCTGATCGCCTTGCTGACCATCTTTTCCCAGGTAGTAGTGCAATCCCTGTTGTCCGACCAGGAATACGACTCGCGCGTGATCAACATCGCTGGGCGGCAGCGCATGCTGAGCCAGAAGATCGTCAAAACCTCCTTTTACGTAGCCAACGCCGACTCCCCCGAATCGGCCGGAATCTATCGCCAGCAACTTGCAGAAATATTGACGCTTTGGGAACGTTCACATCAAGGTTTGCTGCGCGGCGACGCCGATCTCGGCCTGCCGGGGCGTAACAGCGATGACGTCACGAGCTTGTTCAAGCGCATCGAAGCCCACCACCAGGCCATCGTAACGGCAACAAAACACCTGCTCGCAGCCTCCGAACGCGGTGAATCCATCGACCTCGACATCCAGCAGATTCGCGGGAATGAGGCGCAGTACCTGCAGGGCATGAACGAAATTGTTTTCAGTTACGATCAGGAGGCCAAACACAAAGTGGCCGTTGCGCGCTGGCTTGAACTGGGCTTGATGGCGCTCACCCTGCTGGTGCTGGCGCTTGAAGCCCGGTTCATTTTCGCGCCGGTAACTCGTCGCATTCGTCACGACATGCTAGTGCTTGAAGAAAAAGAAGAGGACATGAGCCATCTCTTCTCCGCCAGCCCAACCGCCATGCTGATGGTCGACAGCAAGAATCTGGCGATCATGGAGGCCAATCAGAAGGCGGCCGATCTGATCGGACTACCCATCGAGAAAATCGCCGGGAGCACGCTGCGCGACTATTTTGACCCCGCCTACGACACGAGCGTCCTCTTCCTTGAAAGTCTCGCCAAACACGCGTCGATCAACGATAACGAGGTCGTGTTGCTTGATACGCAGCACGCCGTAATCAACGTGCTGGCGTCGGTTCGCGAAATCACTTTTGATGGTCGGGAAGTTTTTGTGCTCGGTATCACCAACATCAGCGAACTCAAGGATGCGCAACTGACCCTTGAGCATTTCGCCACGTTCGACGAAATGACCGGGCTGGTTAATCGGCGTGCCGGTTTGCTGGTTCTGGAAAACTCGATGGCCCGTTCCAGGCGCGATGGCAGGGATCTGGCCATCGCCTTCGCCGACATCGATGGATTGAAGGCAACCAATGATCGATTTGGCCATGCCGATGGTGACTGGCTGATACGCACCAGCGCCAAAGCGTTCACCGATTCAATCCGGGCCGGCGATATCGCGGCGCGGCTGGGTGGTGACGAGTTCCTCTTGATCTTCCACGACTGTTCGATGGAGGAGGCCTCGGGCCTTGTCGCACGCATTGAACTTCGACTGGCCGAGATCGGGAACCGGGAAAACAAACCCTACCCCATCGGCATCAGTTATGGTCTGGCGACCTTCGACCCGACATGTCACTCAACGCCAGACGACCTGATTGCCGAAGCCGATGCCTTGATGTACAAGGTCAAGCAAGGACGGAAACGGCGCACCTGAATTCTTTATGGCGCCTGTGCAGCGAGCAGTGCCTGAGCAGTTGCCAAAAACTCTGGACGGCGTTCCTCCGGCAGCATGACCAAGCCATCGATCAGCCATTCGATACGCGCGTTGGGAATCAGCCCGACCGCTTCGACCAGATCGTGGGCCAATGCCTGAGTCGACGTTTCCGAGTGATCCAGCACATGACGCGCGGCATTGGAGCAGGTTCGCGTCAACTGGGCGCGCAACGATTCAGACCCGCGCAATAGCTGGATCAGCAGCGCAGGCAACTTCCAGCGTTCTGCGCATTGCAGCGTCAATTGCTTGTAGGCAAATCCGCAGGTTTGCGTTTGCGCCTGTGCGCTGCGTTGCGCACGACCCGCCTGGGGTCGAATGTTGCGAGTGCAAACGATTTGATTTCTTGAGGTAAGATGAGTAAAACGCGCTACCTTCAAATGATCATAAAAAGTAAAGGAGGGTCGGTGTCAATCAAGATGTCTATAACAGCCAAGCTCGCATTGGCGTCGGTGGCTTGTGTTCTGGTCGTGGCGGCCGTCTTTTCGTTGTTCTCGTATGCCGCCGAGAAAAGCCGTCTGGAAGCAATCATCGACAGCGAAGCACGGCAATCGCTCGACCGTCTGGTCAGCAGTCTGAAGCTCCCGCTCTATCAGTTCGACCGCGCGCAAGCGGACGCCGTGCTGGACATCGAGATTCGCCAGAGCAGTATTCACAGAATCACGGTGCTTGATAACAAAGACAATGTTTTTGCCGGAAAAAGGAAGAATGAGAAAACGGAAATCGTCGATGTTGTTCTGGGAGGCGTCGAGCCGGCCGAGCACTGTTACCGTCAGCTGAGCGGCGATATCCGGGTCGATGAGGATAGTCTGAAGCAGTCGATTGGCTCGCTCGAGCTTTGCCTGACGGACGTGAAGCTGAGGGAGTCCCTGAATTCGATGCTGGCGCGCATCGTTGTTTCAACCCTTCTGGTCTCCGCGTTTCTGTGTATCTGTATTTTCGTTGTGCTGCGCCATACCCTGCTGCGGCCAATTCTGGATATCCGGGATGCCGTTGCTCGCTTCGAACAGATGGATTTTTCCAGTCGCACTACCTTGCAGAGTAGCGACGAGCTTGGGCAATTGGGACGAAGTTTCAATACGATGGCGTCGACGATCCAGGATTACAGCGAGAACATGGAGCAGACGATCGCCGATAGAACGCTGGAGCTGACACGGAAGAACGAGATCATCGTTCTGGAAAAGGAGGTTGCCGAGGCGGCAACGCAAGCCAAGACACAACTGCTCGCCGAGCAGGAGGTCCTGATCAAAAAGCTTGAAGACGCCCAGGGGCAACTTTTGCAGTCAGAGAAGATGGCCTCGGTCGGGCAGCTGGCGGCTGGCGTGGCGCACGAGATCAATAACCCGATCGGTTTCATCAACTCCAACCTGAACTCGCTCAGGGGGAACGTCGAAGATCTGCTGGCGGTAATCGCCGTCTATGAAAAGGCGGACACTGCGCTGAGCGGCCATCTCGATCTGCTGGATGCCATTAACAAGGCCAAGTCGGCCGCCGATCTGGATTTTCTGCAAAAGGACATCCAGAGCCTGATTGCCGAATCGCTTGAAGGTGTTCAGCGCGTCAAGAAAATCGTCGATAACCTAAAGGACTTCTCGCGCGTCGACACCGCCGAATGGCAGTACGCCAATCTTGAGAACGGCCTGGAAAGCACGCTCAACATCGTCTGGAACGAGATCAAATACAAGGCCGAAGTCAGGAAAGAGTACGCCGGTCTGCCCGAGATCGAATGCATCGCCTCGCAGCTCAACCAGGTGTTCATGAATCTCATGGTCAACGCCGCGCATGCCATTCCCGACCATGGAATGATCACCCTCCGCACGGGGTTCGACGACAGCACCGTCTGGATCGAGGTTGAAGATACCGGTGCGGGCATCAAGCCCGAGTACCTGAAGCGAATCTTCGAACCCTTCTTTACTACCAAGCCCGTCGGCAAAGGCACGGGGCTCGGCTTGTCGCTGGCGTATGGCATCGTGCAGCGGCATCACGGAGCGCTGGATGTACAAAGCGAGCCGGGGAAGGGAACGGTCTTTCGGGTGACGCTGCCGCGTGAGCGTGTGCCTGATGAGGATGGGGAGGACGTTTGAAAGCATTGGTCACTGCAAAATCTGGTTCTGAACCTCGGCAGTTAGCGGTTTTTGTTGGAGCGCAGTTTATCTGCGCGATGGGCGCTTGTGCTCCACCACAGCAATCGCCCAGTGAAACTGGGCTCCCACACGATTGCTTCCGTAGTCTGTGCAAAACGACCTTAAGGTAGGTTTTATGGCTGTTTCCGTACTCGTGGTTGACGATTCTCCCATTGCAAGAAAGATGCTTATTCGTGCCCTGCCGTCTGATTGGGATATCGAAATATCTCAAGCAACGAATGGAATTGAGGCGCTTGTGGCATACCGCGCTGGTAAAGTTGATGTGATGTTTCTTGATCTGACGATGCCGGACATGGACGGCTATCAGGTGCTTGAAACCCTGAGAAAGGAAGACCTGAACTGTCTGGTAATCGTCGTATCAGCCGATATTCAGGAAAAAGCGCAGGAACGAGTCCAGAATCTTGGCGCCATTGCTTTTATCCGCAAGCCGATCACGGCGGAAGGCCTCGCCGAGGTTCTCAAAAAATACGGGATAGTGGTATGACTGCCGAAACAAGAACGGATCTGACGGAAGATCAGCGCGATGCCCTGCAGGAAATCGCAAATATCGGCATGGGGCAAGCGGGCTCGCTGATTGGCAAGATCTGGGGGGAGTTCGTCAACCTCTCTATTCCAAGAATCGCTCATCTGGATCGGCAGAGCATCCCGGCGGCACTCACCCGCCTGGTTGGCGACCATTCGGTCAATGCGGTTCGGCAGGCGTTCCATGGCTCGATTCGTGGTGAAGTCGTCGTTGTGTTTTCCGGCGGACGCGATGACGAGCTTCGGGAATTGATGGGCTATGAGGAAGCGGACAGTGTTGAAGAGCAGGAGCTTTTGCTCGACGTGGCCAATATTCTGGTGGGTGCCTGCCTGGGCGGGATCGCAGAGACGCTCAAGGCCGAAATAGGTTTTTCGGCGCCGTCGGTGATGGGGCTCGATATTTCGCCTGCGTTGTTGATTCGTCCCGACGAGTTGAATTCAGGGCGGGCGCTCTTCCTTGAGGTTCGCTTTACGCTGGAGAAGAAAAGTCTGGCCAGTCATCTGGTTGTGCTGATGCCCGAGGATGAGTTTTTCGTTCTGGGTCAGGCGCTCGACACATTTCTAGCCTCGATATGACGATGCCCGTTGCGCCACCGACCGAATTGCTGGCGTTTACCGTTGATCGAATCGAGGTGGGCGTTTTTGCCGTTGATCGCGATTTTCGTATCGTCTTGTGGAACCGTTTCATGGCGACTCACAGCAAGCGTTCGGTCGCCGACGTGGTTGGCAGGAATCTCTTCGAGTGCTTTCCGGAGTTACAACAGAAATGGCTTGAACGAAAGATCAATAGCGTATTTGTGCTGAAAAACTATGCATTTACGTCGTGGGAGCAGCGTCCTTTCCTGTTCCGCTTCCACCACAACCGGCCAATTACCGGCGGCGTTGATGCAATGCGCCAGAACTGTACCCTGTTGCCACTGAAGAATGCGAGCGGCGAGGTTGAGCTGGTTTGCTTCACTCTGGCGGACTTTACCGATACGGCAATGTATCAAGGCTGTTTAAATGATGCCATTGTCGAACTGGAGCAGGAAAAATCCGCGCAACAGATTCTGATCAAGAAGCTTGAAGATGCGCAGGGCCAGTTGCTGCAATCGGAAAAAATGGCTTCGGTTGGCCAGCTGGCCGCAGGCGTCGCGCATGAAATCAATAACCCGATTGGTTTCATCAACTCCAATCTGGGGTCGCTGAAGACGAATGTCGAGGACCTGCTGGCCGTGATTGCTGCCTATGAAAGGGCCGATACGGTTCTGGCTGGCCATCCCGATCTGCTGGGTGCCATAAAAATGGCCAAAACGGCGGCGGACCTGGATTTTCTGCAAAGCGACATGCAGAGTCTGATTTCCGAATCGCTCGAAGGCGTTCATCGTGTCAAGAAGATCGTCGAGAACCTCAAGGATTTCTCTCGCATCGATAATGCCGAATGGCATTACGCCAACCTTGAAAGCGGGCTGGAGAGCACACTCAACATTGTCTGGAACGAGCTCAAGTACAAGACCGAAGTGAAGAAGGAGTACGCCGGTCTGCCCGAGATCGAATGCATCGGCTCGCAGCTCAACCAGGTGTTCATGAATCTGATGATCAACGCGGCACATGCGATTGCCGAGCGTGGCGTCATCACCTTGCGTACCGGCTTTGATGAAAGCAGCGTCTGGGTCGAAGTCGAAGATACCGGCTCCGGTATCAAACCCGAACACCTGAAGCGGATTTTTGAGCCGTTTTTCACCACCAAGCCGGTGGGCAAAGGTACGGGGCTGGGCTTGTCGCTAGCCTACGGCATCGTGCAGCGGCATCACGGAGCGCTGGATGTAAAGAGCAAACCCGGTGAGGGGTCGGTCTTCCGGGTAACGTTGCCGCGCAAGCGGGTTATTGAGGACGTTGGCGGCGGGGTAGGGCCTTAAGAAAGCAGTTGCCTCACCGCAGCGCGTTAACTTATGTGTTGCCTTTATGAGAGTCGCCACGATCCGCGTGGATTGGCGATCTACGGCAAGTCATGCCGCCAGGCCAATGAATCCGCCAGCCTTCAGGCATTTAGTCTGTAGAGTGCCTGTTCATGAGCGTTTCAGGGGTGGCCTGTCCCCGGATCGAATTGACGGGTCAGTGCATTTTGGATACATTACTGACTTCCCGGTCATTAATTTCCTCTGATGAGTTTCTTCCCCGCTTTGCCCGTTATCGAGTCAATTCCCGGCGCCCGCGCGCCACGTCGTCGACGCAAGGAGGCGCGCCCGTCCGAGCTGACGGCGGCGGCGCTTGATCTCTTTGTCGAGAGCGGGTTTGCGGCCACCCGGCTTGAGGATGTGGCGGCGCGCGCCGGTGTCTCGAAAGGCACGCTTTACCTCTATTTCGATAGCAAGGAAGCGCTGTTCAAGGCCGTCATTGAAGACGCGATCGTGCCGCTTTTGGTGGCCGCTGAGCAGCAGATGGCCGAGTATGAGGGTTCGTCCTTCGAGCTTTTGCGTCGACTGCTTTTTGGCTGGTGGGAACAGATCGGCAGGACGCGCTTGGCGGGTGTTCCGAAGCTGATTATTTCCGAATCGCGCAATTTCCCGGAAGTGGCGCAGTACTACCACGACAAGGTACTGGCGCGCGGGCGCGGTTTGCTGCGTACTGTTTTGCAGCGCGGCATTGAGAGTGGCGAGTTCCGGCCGCAGGATATTGAAACCGCGATCAATGTGATCTTCGCCCCCTTGATGATGCTGGTTGTCTGGCGCTCCTCATTGAGAGGAGATCGATCCGCACGTTTTTTTGCAAACCCATTTTGATCTGCTGGTGAATGGCTTGTGCCAGCAAAAAGGAAATCCATGACGACTCTTTTAGTGGGCCGCAGCCTGCTTTTGGGCGCGGTGCTGTTCCTTGGGGCCTGTGGCGAGAAGGCCGCGCCTCCTCCCGAACCCTTGCGCCCGGTGTTGACGACTGTTATCGGTGCTGGCGCCGATAACAGTCGCGCGGTGACCTATTCCGGCGAAGTGCGCTCGCGTTACGAGACACCGCTGGGCTTCCGCATTCCGGGCAAGGTTTCTGCCCGGCTGGTCGACGCGGGTGCGTTGGTCAAAGCCGGTGATGTGCTGGCACGGCTTGATCCCGCCGATACCGCGCTTTCCGCTGCCTCGGCCAACGCGCAGCTGGAACTGGCTGATGCCGATTTGCGCCGTTACCGTGAATGTCAGCCAGTCGGCACTGGACGCCAAGGAAACTACGTACAAGGCGACGCGGGCGCAGGCCGACCTGGCGCGCAATCAGAGTTCCTACACCGTTTTGCGCGCTGAGCACGCGGGCGTGATTGCCCTGGTCGCGGCCGAAGTCGGTCAGGTCGTTGCGGCCGGCCAGATGGTCATGCGCGTGGCGCGAACCGATGCGCTGGAGGTGGCCGTCGCCATTCCCGAAGCGCGCATGCCGGACGTGCGTCGGCACAAGGACGCCTGTGGGCCGACGATGTGGCGAGCTATCCGGCGATCCTGCGCGAACTATCGTCGGTGGCCGATCCGGTCACACGGACCTACGCGGCGCGAGTGTCGATTCTCAAGCCCGATGCCCGGATCCTGTTGGGCATGACGGCTAACGTGAAGTTCGCTCAGGAAAAGACGGATGCGGCTGCTGCTTCGCACTTGAACGTTCCGTTGACGGCGATCTTCCAGCAGGACGGAAAGCCTGCGCTGTGGATTGTCGGTGCCGATCAGACGCTGTCACTGCGTCCGGTGGTCGTTACCTCGTTTGGGGAAACGATGGCTTCGCTGGCGAGTGGTGTAAATGCCGGGGAGCGAGTCGTCGTCGCCGGCGTACACAAGCTGAGTGCCGGTGAAAAGGTCAAGGCCGTAGATCAGGTGCCTGGTGGGGCTAAATGACCCATCTCAATCTCTCTGAATGGGCCTTGCGCCACCGTTCAATGGTGGCCTACCTGATCATCGTCATGGTCTTGGGCGGGGTGTTCTCGTATCTGAAGCTGGGGTGAAGCTGGGGCGGGCGGAAGACCCGGATTTCACCTTCAAGGTCATGGTTGTACGCACGCTATGGCCCGGCGCGACGGCGCACGAGGTCGAATTGCAGGTGACCGAGCGTATCGAGAAGAAATTGCAGGAAGTGGCCTGGGTTGATGTCCTGCGTTCCAATTCGAGAGCGGGCGAATCGCTGGTGTTCATCATCCTCAAGGACTACACGCCGAAGAGCGATGTTCCCGACGCGTGGTATCAGGTGCGCAAGAAAATCGGCGACATCAAACAGACCTTTCCGGCCGGCATCCAGGGGCCGTTCATCAACGATGAATTCGGCGATACCTTCATCAATATCTTCGCCGTGACCGGTGACGGCTTCGATATGGCTCGCCTGCGCCATGAGGCGGATCGCATCGGGCGCGAACTGCGGCAAGTGCCGGATGTGAAGAAGGTTGAGCTGGTTGGCGTACAGGACGAAAAGATCTACGTTGAGATTTCGCACGCCAAGCTGGCGACACTCGGCATCGATCCACTGCAGATCTTCGATGCACTGCAGAAGCAGAATGCGATGGCGTCGGCCGGATTTTTCGAGACCGAATCGGATCGGGTGCGTCTGCGCGTGTCCGGCGAGTTCAGGTCGGAAGAGAGCGTCCGCGCGCTTGGGGTCCAGGTCGGCGGGCAGTTCTTCCGTCTCGGCGACATTGCCAGCGTCAAGCGTGGCTACACCGATCCTCCTGCGCCGCGCATGCACGTGCAAGGCCAGCCCGCGGTAGGTATTGCCATTGCCATGAACAAGGGCGGTGACGTGATCAAGCTCGGCGACCGTTTGCGTACCGAGGTGGCGCGTTTGCAGAAGGATCTGCCGACGGGAATCGATGTCCAGGTGGTCGCCGATCAGCCGGAGATCGTACGGCAGTCGATCAGCCTGTTCATGTCCTCGCTGACCGAGGCGGTGATCATCGTGCTGGCTGTTTCCTTCCTTAGTCTGGGCTTGCGTACGGGGACGGTCGTGGCTTTGTCGATCCCGCTGGTGCTGGCCATCACCTTCCTGTTGATGGAATTATTTGGAATCGATTTGCAGCGCGTTTCGCTCGGTGCCCTGATCATTGCGCTCGGCCTGCTGGTTGACGACGCGATTATTGCCGTCGAGATGATGGTCGTGAAGATGGAAGAAGGCTGGGATCGTTTTCGGGCGGCAACCTTCGCCTATACCTCGACGGCCTTCCCGATGCTCACCGGCACGCTGGTGACGGTGGCCGGGTTTACGCCGGTCGGTTTTGCACGGTCCTCGTCGGGCGAATACACCTTTTCGATGTTCGCGGTGGTGAGCATCGCTCTGGTTGTCTCCTGGGTGGTCGCGGTGCTGTTCACCCCGTATCTCGGTTACAAGATTCTCGATGCCAAGAAGCTGCAGGCCAAGGCTCAGAAGCATGGCGAGAACATCTATGACACGCCCGGCTATCGGCGTTTGCGTGCGGCCGTCGAGTGGTGCGTACATCGTCGCTGGCTGGTGATCGGTGTGACGCTGGCGGCCTTTGCGCTGTCCCTGGTGGCCTTCAACAAAGGGATCGAAAAGCAGTTCTTCCCGCCCTCGGATCGGACTGAACTGCTGGTCGATTTGTGGTTGCCGCAAGGTGCATCGCTAAAGGCGACCGAAGCGCAGGCCCTGAAAGTGGAGAGGCTGTTGCTCGACGAACCGGAGATGAAGAAATCGGTCAGGCAGTTTGCCAGCTATATCGGCAATGGCAGTCCGCGTTTCTATTTGCCGCTGGATCAGCAACTGTTCAACAACAACTTTGCACAGTTTGTGGTGGTGACGCACAGCCTGGAGGCTCGAGAAGACCTGAAGCGGCGCCTGGAAACGCATTTCGCTTCCGAGAATGCCGATTGGCACGGCGGCATGGCTAATGTTCGGGCGCGTGTCTTGCGACTGGAAATGGGCCCGCCGGTTGGCTTTCCGATCCAGTTCCGCGTCTCGGGTGAGCATCTCGGTGATTTGCGCCGCGTGGCCGAAGAAGTGGCTTCGGTGATGCGTGCCAACCCGCATGTCCGTGATGTGAACTTCGACTGGAATGAGATGAGCAAATCCGTTCGCCTGGACGTCGATCAGGACCGCGCGCGAGCGCTTGGCATCAGTTCGCTGGATCTGTCGAACTCGATCAACCTGCTGCTCTCCGGCCTGAGCATTACGCAAATGCGCGAAGGCGATCAACTGGTTGATGTGGTGGTGCGGGCCAAAGGCGACGAGCGCGCGAGGATTTCGGCCCTGGGTGACATCAATATCCGGACGGCAAGCGGACGCTATGTTCCGCTCGCCCAGGTCGCGAAAATCCATTACGAGCTCGAAGATGGCTTGATCAACCGGCGCAATCGCCTGCCGACCGTCACTGTCCGCGCCGACATTCGCGACAGTACGCAGGCGCCGGTCATTTCGGCGCAGATCAACCCGGAACTCAATGCCGTACGTGCGAAACTTCCGCCCGGATTCCAGATTGAGCTGGGCGGTGCAACGGAGGAATCTGCCAAGGGTGAGGATTCAGTCCGGGCCGTGATGCCCTGGATGCTGATGGCGGTCATCACTCTGCTCATGATGCAGTTGCAAAGCATCGGGCGTACTGTTCTTGTGCTGCTGACAGCGCCACTCGGCCTGATTGGCGTGGCCATCGCGCTGATGCTGTTCAAGGTTCCCTTCGGTTTTGTCGCCACCCTCGGTGTGATCGCCTTGTCCGGGATGATCATGCGCAACTCGGTGATTCTGGTTGACCAGATCGAACAGGACGAAAAGGCCGGAAAGCCCACGTGGGAGGCCATTGTCGGCTCGACCGTACGGCGCTTCCGGCCGATCATGCTGACCGCGGCGGCGGCCATTCTGGCGATGATTCCGCTGACGCGCAGCGTGTTCTGGGGATCGATGGCGATTTCCATCATGGGCGGGCTGATCGTGGCTACCGCGCTGACGGTGTTTTTCCTGCCGGCGCTTTATGCTGCATGGTATCGGGTGAAGGTGGGGTGAAGGTATAATCCCCTTCTATCCAACCAATCAATATTAGTTTGTGCTAATATAAACTTTCTGGCGAGGAATGCTATGGCTGCAGCGACGATGGACATTGAACAAGCGCGTTTTAACATGATCGAGCAGCAGATCCGCCCGTGGGAAGTGCTGGACCCGACCGTGCTTGGTTTGCTGGCGGTGGTGAAGCGTGAGGATTTTGTTCCGGCGGCGCACAAGGACCTGGCCTTTGCCGATGTTGAAATTCCGATTGGCGGGGGGCAGGTAATGCTGGCGCCGAAGATCGAAGCGCGCATTCTGCAGGAATTGAGTATCAAGAATACGGATACGGTGCTCGAAATTGGCACTGGTACGGGTTACATGGCCGCGTTGATTGCCGCCAAAGCCGAGTTTGTCTATACGGTGGAAATCGATCCGGCGCTGGTTGAGCTGGCCAGAAAGAATCTGAAACAGGCTGGCGTGGTCAATGTCAGCGTTGATCTCGGCGATGGAGCCCAGGGCTGGCCGCTTTATGCCCCCTACGATGTGATCGTGCTCTCCGGTTCGACTCCGGTTTTGCCGGAGGCGATTCTGCAAAATCTGAAAATCGGCGGCCGCCTGGTCGCTGTTGTTGGCGAGGCGCCGAGCATGCAGGTGCAACTGGTTACGCGCACCGAAGAGAACGCCTTCAACACGAGCAATGTCTTTGAAACCGTTGTTCCGCCGCTTAGTAACGCCAAGCGGAATACCAAATTTGTTTTCTAGTATCTAGCGGGGTTCCTGCCATGCGTATCAACTCATCAGCAAGTCGTCTGTCCCTTCTGCTTGGAGGTCTGTTCTTTGCTGTGCCGGTGTTTTCGGCAGACCTTCTGCAGGTCTATCGTGATGCGCTGGGCAATGATGCGCAGTACGCCGCCGCTCGCGCCACGGTTGAGGCTGGGCGCGAGAAAGCCCCGCAGGGGCTGGCGGGATTGTTGCCGACGGTCAGCGCGACCGCCAATACGACATGGAACGACAATAGCTATAACCCGCCCGGCGCCAGCCGGAGTTTCAATTCCAACGCCTACAATCTGAACCTGACGCAACCCCTGTTTCGCTGGCAGAATTACGTGCAATACGGTCAGGCCAAGTTGCAGGTAGTGCAGGCCGAGGCGGTTTTTGCGCAGGCCTCGCAGGACCTGATTCTGCGTGTGGCGCAAGCGTATTTTGATGTGCTCAATGCCCAGGAAAACCTCAAGGCCGTGCGTGCCAACAAGCAGGCCATCACGCAGCAGCTTGAACAGGCCAAGAAGAACTTCGAAGTGGGTACCGCCACCATCACCGATTCGCAGGAAGCACAATCGCGTTTCGATCTGGCAAACGCTCAGGAAATTGCGGCGCAAAGTGATCTGGACGTCAAGCGCTACGCACTGCGCCTGATCGTTGGCAAGGATTCCGGCGAACTCAACCGGCTCAAGTCGCAGGCTGTCCTGCAGCCACCTCAGCCAGCGAACATGGATCAATGGGTCGATGCCGCCGTAAAGGACAGCTTTACGGTCCAGGCGCAGCAGGTCGCGGCCGAAGTCGCAGCCAAGGAAATCGAACGTATGCGAGCCGGCCATTACCCGACGCTGGACGTGGCCGCCAACGTTGGCCGGGTCAAGTCAGGCCAGGCGACATCCAACGTAACGACCGACGTGAGCAATATTGGTTTGCAGCTCACCATCCCGATTTATCAAGGTGGGCTGGTCAGTTCCAAGACGCGTGAGGCGGTGGCCAATCGCACAGTGGCCGAAGCGGCGCTGGAGAATGCCAGGCGGACGGCCTCGCTCAGTGTTCAGCAATCCTATCTTGGCGTCGTCAATGGTCTGGCCCAGGTGCGCGCGCTGGAAGCGGCACTGATCTCGAGCACCAGTGCGCTCGAGTCGAACAAGCTGGGCTATGAGGTTGGCGTGCGCATCAATATCGACGTGCTCAACGCCGAAAACCAGGTCTACGTCACCAAGCGCGATCTGGCTAAGGCGCGTTTTGACACGCTGCTCGCTCAACTCAAGTTAAGGGCGGCGGTGGGTGCGCTCGGTGAGAGCGATCTGGAGCAGATTAACCCGCTGTTCGAAGCGCCGTAATCAGGGCGGATGAAACCCGCGTCAACTGGCGGTCTGCAAAGCGACCGTTCTGAAGGTCAATGTTTACGCGGACCTTCGGGGCTGTAGTGTGAAGGTCGTTTATCCATGCGGGCTTCAGGCCATAGTCTCGCGTATCAGCGCTATCGTTCTGGCCGTCGCACCGCGATGTGCCTGACTGAAACCTGTCGCAGCGTCACGCATCGCTTTCAGCATTGCTTCATCATTCAATAGCGCGTTTGCCTCGGCGGCCGCCGTTTCCGCATCGGAGACTCGTCGTGCCGCACCGCAGGCCAGCGCATCTTCGGTCGCCTGCGCAAAGTTGTAGGTGTGCGGACCGACCAGCACCGGGCAACCGCAGGCCGCCGCTTCGATCAGGTTCTGTCCGCCAAACGGCAGCAGCGTCCCGCCGATCAGGGCGACATCAGCCAGCGCAAAATAGGCCGGCATTTCGCCCATGCTGTCGCCCAGCCAGACGCGTGTTGCGGGCGTCGGCAGCACGCCTTCGCTGCGCCGGCATAGCCCGAGTTGGTGTTCCTCGACCAGCGCGGCCACTTCGGCAAAACGTTGCGGGTGACGTGGCACCAGCAACAGGAGCAGATCCGGCCGGTTCAGGCCAACGAAAGCATCCAAGATCAACGGCTCTTCGCCTTCGCGGGTGCTGGCGGCCAGCCAGACCGGCCGTGTGCCAAGCGCCAGCCGCCACTGCGCGCCGAGTTCCAGTTTTTCGGGCGACGGCGTGACGTCGAACTTGATGTTGCCGAAGACGCTGACCCGTTTGGCGCCGATGGCGACCAGGCGTTCGGCGTCAGCCGGCGTTTGCGCGGCCACCGCCCGCAGCGCATCAAGCGCCGGACGGATAAGCGGCGCGAAACGCTGGTAGCCGCGCTGTGATCGTGCGGAAAGTCGGGCGTTGACCAGCGACACGGGCAGGCTGCGCTGTTTCGCGGCGGCGATCAGGTTGGGCCACAGTTCGGTTTCCATCAGCAGACCGAGACGCGG
>JAIFNM010000191.1 GCA_020047725.1 Betaproteobacteria bacterium | reverse complement strand
TAGTCCCAATCCACCGACCAATCCTGGTGGTAATGCTCCCAGATCATGTCGTTAGCCAGCGCCGCCTGACGACAAGTGATGTTACGCGCCAACGTTTCGGCGCGTTCTATGTAACGACGTTCACCAGTGGCGGCAAACGCCGAAATCATCGCCTCACAGGCGTGCATGTTGGCGTTCTGGCCACGATAGGGAGCGAGGGTCCAGTCAGGTCGAGCTTCATCAGCATAGAGGCCGGCAGCGGGTTCCCAGAAATGTTTTTCAGCCAGATCGAAGGTCTCGGCGAGCCAGTTGCGAGCTTCGGCGACGCCGCTCATGGAGGCATGAGCGTAAGCCAGCATGACGAACGCCATGCCGTAACAGTGCCGTGTGTCATCAAGGACCGTAGCACGTCCCTCGTGCCAATCGATCATCCAGGCATAGCCCCCTGTCGCCGGATCGAGGAAAGCCTTTCGCATGAACTCGATTCCATGCCGCACACCCGACTGAAAACGGGCCTCACCGGTGAGCTTGTAGAGCATCGCGTGGGTAATCACAAAGCGCGTGGCATTGACCAGATGGCGCGTACGGCTGTCGTACACCGTGCCATCGTCGAGAAAATAGTGATACATCCCACCGCTCGGATCAATCGCCCGATCAGCATAAAAATCCATGGTCCAGCGGATGTGCTGGCGCAGGAAAGCGGGGGAACGAAAATCGGGAGCGGATGGAGTAGTCATGTTTTTCGGACCTTGTAGGGGATCTGGACAGGGGAAAACCGAGAGTGTATCAGCCAAAAAAGGCCGATGCCATTTTCGTGGCATCGGCCCTGTTCAACTTCAGTGAAACGCTGGCTTCTTGACAGACGCGACCAGCCGATCACATGGCAGCGTTGTGTTGCTGTCTCCACTTGTCGAGGAGGACGGCGAGGACGATGACCACGCCCTTGGCGACATACTGCCAGAAGGAAGAAAGGCCAAGAATCGTCAGACCGTTGTTCATCACCCCTATGATCAGCGCTCCGATAACAGTTCCCCAGATCGAACCGACACCACCGTTCAGACTCGTTCCGCCGAGAACCACCGCCGCAATCGCATCGAGTTCATAGCCTACGCCCCAGTTGCCGTTGGCTGCGTAAAGACGACTCGACGACATCGCCCCGGCAATACCCGAGAACAGACCGTTGATGGCGTATACAAACAAAAGCACCGTCGTCACCTTGATACCGGTCAGGCGGGCTGCCTGCGCATTGCCCCCCACCGCGTAGATGTGCAGACCGAGAATCGTCTTGCGCAGAATGAACCACGAAACCACCGAAACCGCCGCCGCGATCCAGATCAGCCAGGGTACCGCAAGGAATTCACCATTACCCAGCCACTCAAAGCTCGGAATGTTGGTATTCATCACCGTGGTGCCATTGGCCAGCAGGTAGGCCGCGCCGCGCAGGGCGGTCATCGTTCCGAGCGTCACCACAAAGGCGTTGATGTTGAAGTAGGCGACCATGGTCCCGTTGATCACGCCACAGGCCAGACCGGCGATGACAAAGGTCGGCAGCGCCAGCCACGGGGTGGCTTCCGGCATCGACACTTTCATGCCCAGCACCGCGGCCACGGCGAGCATTGATCCGACCGAGAGATCGATGCCGCCAGTCAGGATGACGAAGGTCATGCCGCACGCCAGCACCAGATTGATGGCGACCTGGCGCAGGATGTTCATGTTGTTGCCCGACGTCAGGAAGTTCGACGTACCGTCGTCGCTGAAGTAGATCGTCAGGCCGTAAAACAGCGCGTACATCACCACCAGCACAGGCAGCATGCCCAGTCGTTCGAAGGTGCGGGCGGCAAATGACCCCTGAGTCTTTTGTTCCGTGGCCTGCGCAGTATCTGCGTTGCTTGCGGCGCCAGTTCCTGTTGTACTCATACAAATTCCCCCGTCTTTGTTATGCCGCCACACGCACGTCGTGCGTGGCCAGCGTCATGATTCGTTCCTGATTGATATCCTCACCCGTGCATTCCCCGGTGATGACTCCCTCACGCATGACTACCACGCGATCACAGATGCCGATGACCTCGGGCAGTTCGCTCGAAATCACGACGATGGCTACGCCCTGTGCCGCCAGCTCGTTGATGATGCGGTAGATTTCCGATTTCGCACCCACGTCTACACCGCGCGTTGGCTCGTCGAGCAGCAGTACCTTGGGATTGATCGCCAACCAGCGCGCCAGCAGCACTTTCTGCTGATTACCTCCGGACAACCCACCGACGATCCCGTCGGGGCCGCTGACCTTGATCGACAAGCGCGAAATGGCTTCGGCGGTCAGCTTGCGCAAGGCCGGATGGTTGATCACGCCCAGGCGTGAATTGGGCTGCAGCGTATTCATCGCGGTATTAGCCAGCGCCGAAAGTTGCAGGAACAGCCCCTGCCCCTTGCGGTCTTCGGGCAGGTAGCCGATGCGCAGCTTGATGGCGTCGAGCGGCTCCTTGATGTCGACTTCTTTTCCGTCGAGCAGGACGCGTCCGCTGGCTTTGGGATCGGCACCGAAGATCAGGCGCGCCAGTTCGGTCCGCCCGGCACCGACCAGCCCGGCAAGTCCGAGCACTTCGCCGGCGTGCACCTTGAAGGAAGCGGGTTTGACCTTGCCGCCGCCGACATTGTCGACTTCGAGCGTCAGTTTTCCAGGAGTTCGTCCCCCCTTGTGTTGATAGAAGTCACCGAGCGGACGCCCAACCATCATCTGGACGATACGACTGGGGTTAAGCTCTTCGCGCGTGAGTTCGCCGACGTAGGCACCGTCACGGAGGACGGTCACGCAATCAGCCAGAGCATTCACTTCGGCCATGCGATGACTGATGTAGATTACAGCGATGCCTTCGTCACGCAGTTTGCGCACGATAATGAAAAGCGCGTCGGTCTCGCGGTCTGACAGGGCGGCGGTCGGCTCGTCCATGATCAGGATACGGCCCTTATGGATCAGGGCACGGGCGATTTCGACCTGTTGCTGCTGGGCGATCGAGAGTTTGCGCGCCGGCGTAGTGGCGCTGAAAGCGGCGTCGAGCGTGTGCAGGACTTCTTCGGTGCGCCGGTTCATTTCGCCGATGTCGGCCGTTCCCCAGCGTGTCCGTGGTTCGCTGCCCAGGAATACGTTTTCAGCCACGGTCAGGTTGGTGGCGACCGAAAGTTCCTGGTAAATCAGGTTAATGCCGGCAGCGCGTGCATCAGCCGGTTTGTTGATGATGATCTGTTTGCCGTCGACCTTGATGATGCCGGTGTCAGGCTGGTAGACACCCGAAAGGACTTTCATCAGGGTGCTCTTCCCGGCCCCGTTTTCGCCCATCAGGGCTTGTATCTCATGACTGCGGACGGTCAACTTCACGCCATTGAGCGCACGTGTCGCCCCGAATCGCTTGCTGATGCCTTCCATCTCCAGAACAACTTGGCCCATAGCCCCCCCGTTGCAAGACCAGACGTAGCTTGATCGGGCCCCTCTTCAGAGGTCCGATCAAGTCTAGGCCGACTCGCTGTTACTATGCGAGCCGGATTCTGCGTGGACTATTATTACTCTTTAACCCAGCCAGCGTAAGTACTGAGATTGGCCTTGGTGATCAACGGAACCGGCAACAGTTTCACTTTGTCCTTTGGTCCCTTGCCGTTCATGATGTCAAAGCCGATCTTCACGCCTTCACTCGCCATGGCATAGGGATTCTGGGCAGAACTGCCTTCAAAAATGGTACCCGGTGCCTTGAGAGCAGCCTGTGCATCCGGTGCGCCGTCGACAGCGGTAATGAACATGCCTTCGCGCTTGGCTTGCTTGATCGCCAGTTCAGCGCCAATGCCTGTCGGATCGTTGATGGCGAACACGGCATCAATCTTCGGGTTTGCCGTCAGCAGATCCTGCATGACTTGCATACCGCCATCACGACTGCCCTTGGCATCCTGATTGTCGGAAAGAATCTTGATCTGAGTCTTGGCGAACACCTTCTTGCAACCAGCAACGCGGTCCGTCACGGCAGTGACGGGCGGCCCGTTGATGATGACAACATTACCCTTGTTGTTGAGCTTCTTGGCGATGTATTCGCAGGCATTGGCACCAGCAAGAACGTTGTCGGACATCACCGTGTAGTCAGCACCCTCAGCTCCCACGTCAACGGCGACCACCACGATGCCTGCATCACGTGCCTTTTTCAGAACCGGAGCGATGGCTTTCGGATCAACTGCATTGACCAGCAGCAGATCGATCTTGTTGGCGATGAAGTTTTCGATCTGGCTGACCTGGGTGTTCAGGTCATACTTGGTCGACAGGGTCGTCACTTTCACATTCGGATTGATTTTCTTGGCCGACTCTTCAGCGCCCTTGCCGATGGCAACAAAGAAGGGGTTGGCCAGATCGCCAACAGAAACGCCGATGGAATTCAAGGTCTTGCCGGCAGCAGACGCGGAGGTCATGCCGACCATGAACATTGATGCGAGCAATACAGGGATGATGCGCTTCATAAAAACTCTCCTTGATGAGACATTTAAAAGCGACGCGTGCGCAAAAGCCGACTCATTATTTCTAGGAATTTCAACGTCGTGCAATACGCTCGCCACCGCAACCCAAGGCCGTCGATGAACAACAGCCGTGTCTGGTAAGCAATCGGCAGAGCTTGAAACCGTGTTCCGTCGATCAGCTGCTTGCTATCGATCTGCGAGCAACGGAGCGCATTCTGCGATTCCCTTGTTAATGCCAAATTTCAGCATGAAGAAATATTGCGTCTAATATTTCAGCCACTTGTAATATTTGCAACAAATGACACATGGGATCTACGAGAGTCTCCCCCCCGGCACCAATCCGAATACACGACCATAAACAACTGGCGTATCAACAAGAATCTGGCCCGACCTCCGCTCGAAAATCCGTTGAAGACCGGGTATCATCTTTTATCTGCCTGAGTTGCCGCGCTTTGTTCAGCTTTGTTCAGAATTGCGGCCACAGCCGCCTCACGGAGCATTCATGACCGCAAACCCCGTCCCGCATGTACTGATCGTCGACGACGAGGTCGATATGCGCGAACTGCTGTGCGACCTCATCGAATCCAATGGCCTGCAGGCAACCGCCGTGGAAGATGGCGCCGCCATGCGCAGCGAACTCGAAAGTGGCCGTTACGATCTGCTGATTCTCGACCTGCGCCTGCGCCGCGAAGACGGGCTGACGCTCGCCCGCAGCGTGCGTGCGTCCTCAGCCATTCCGATCATGATCCTCACCGGCAAGGGCGATGAAACCGACCGCATACTCGGACTCGAACTGGCGGCTGACGATTATCTGATGAAGCCGTTCAATCCGCGTGAACTGCTGGCCAGGGTTCGTGCCTTGCTGCGGCGCGCCAGTGGAGAAATGTCGCCACCGCGTGGGGCCAAAGTCGAGACTGCCAGTCATGAAATCGCGCGTTTCGGCGAATGGACGCTGGATTTCACCGATCGCGTGCTGCGTGATCAGCAAAATCAGCCGTGCTCCCTGACACCCAGTGAATACGCGCTTCTCGAAGCCTTTGCCCGGCACGCAAACCGGGTTTTGTCACGTGATCAGTTGCTTGAATATCTACGCGGCGAACAGTCCGACGTCTTTGATCGCACGATCGATGTGCTGATCCTGCGCCTGCGCCGCAAGATCGAACGCAATCCGGGGCATCCCGGATTCATTCGCACCGAACGCGGAACCGGCTACCTATTCTGCATGCAAGCCGAGCGCGAGTGATGTTGGCAGCAGGGGCCGAAACACGTTTCTGGCCGACGAGCGTACGCAGCCGTCTGCTCCTGTCATTTGCCGTCATCTTTGCCTCGGCCATGGCACTGGCGCTGGTTGGCTGGATCGGCATTCGCGACACGCGCGACGCCCTGCGCGACTTTCAGTCGCACGTTTTGCCCGATGTGGCGCGCGCGCTCGAACTTTCTCAGCGAACCGCCGCAATCGCCGCCATGGCGCCTTATGTCGCTGAAAGCACACGGCCATTCCAGCTCCAGTCGGAAGAACAGGCGCTGCTGGCCCGGCTCAGCGAGACCGAGCGTCTGGCCATGGCCTTGCCCGAAGAGCGCAACCGGGAACTCGATGTCGGCCCGGCGCTGGTCGCCCTCAAGGTCAGCATTACCGAACTGATCGAGGTCACGCGCAAGGATCTGTTCCTCAAGGAAGACCTGCGCGAATACCTTTATCGCCTGGCCAGTGCATCCAGCGAACTGCCACCGATGGCCGGTCGCGAAACCATCGATTCCGTATTTCGCGACCTGATGACCGCTATCGAGGTCACCGACCCGGAAATGCTGGCCCTGCTGCGCCAGCGGGTGACCCGGAATACCAGTCTGATCGACCGCAACAACCTCGCCTCCTCGCGCATCGTCAATCTCATTCGCGACAATCTCGACGGCACCGAGAACGTTTTTGTGCTGCGTGCGCGCCAGTTCCAGCTACGCGAGCGCAAGGCCTTCCTCGTCTCCCGCACACGGGCGGAAGCGGAGCGTCTGGGTGAACGCGTCGACGCCTACGTGCGCAATGCCCGAGCCGAGGTCGACCTGCGCGGCGAATCGGTCACACGAGCCGTCCGTTCCGGCGCGCTGGGCATCGCCATTCTGACTTTGGTCTGCATTGCGGTGGCGGCGCTCGGTATCCGCATGGTAATCCGCATGGTCGGCAGCCTCGGCGGCATTACCCAGGTCATGAGCAAATTGGCGCAGGGAGATACCGAACAGTCGACGCCGGAAACGGCGCGACGTGACGAACTGGGTGCCCTGGCTCGCGCCTTCGAGGTCTTCCGCGACAACGCGCGTGCCGTACGGCGTATGGCCAATGACATCCGCGAGCAGGGCAATCTTCTCGCCACGGTGGTCGAAAGCATGAAGGATGGTCTCTCGGTGTTCGACCGCAATGGGCGGCTCATTTCCTGGAACCGCCAGTACCCGGTGCTGCTCAATCTCAAGCGCGAATCCGTCCTGCACGGAATGACCCTGGAAGAAGTCCAGGAACTGCTGCCCGAACGGATTCACGATGGCGTCGGCGCCCCATCGGTGCTCGCCGAATTCAACCGTGCACGCCAGAAACACGCCTATCGCTTTGAACTGGCATTTGCTGATGGCCGTGTTGTTGAAATTCGCAGCAATCCCATGCCGGGCGGCGGGTTCGTCACACTGTACAGCGACCTTACCGAGCGCCGCGCGTTTGAAGCGCAGTTGCGCCAGGCCAAGAAGATGGAAGTGCTCGGGCAGCTCACCGGCGGCGTCGCCCACGACTTCAACAACCTGCTTGCCGCCATCACCGGCAACCTCTACCTGCTCGAACAGGACGGCAGCCTGTCCGAGCCGGGGCAGCGTTTTGCCACGCGAGCGCGCTCGGCAGCCGAACGTGGTGCCACACTGACGCGCCGCCTGCTGGCTTTTGCCCGCCTGCAGCCACTCACGCCAAGCGCGGTCGAAGTCGACGCCTTCATCCGCGATCTGGCCGATCTGATCGAGTACAGCGTTGGACAAAGCGTGACGGTTGAACTCGATCTCAATGCAGGCGACGCCTGTGCCTGGGTTGATCGCGGTCAGCTTGAAAACGCGTTGCTCAATCTCTCGATCAATGCGCGCGACGCGATGCCGGACGGCGGAACGCTGCGGCTGGTAAGCCGTTTCGACAGGGTAGCCGACGCGGTCAGCCTTGAAGTCACCGATAACGGGCTGGGCATGAACCAGGAGGTCCGGGAGCGTGTGTTCGAACCGTTCTTCACGACCAAAGCGGGTTCTGGAAGTGGCCTTGGGCTGAGTATCGTTTATGGCTTCATCAAGCAATCCGGCGGCGATATCGAGCTCAAAACAGAGCCGGGGAAAGGCACCTCCTTCATCATGCATCTGCCAACCCACGCGCGCGAATTCAACCGCGAGGATGAACTGCCAGCGCTCGGCGAAAGCACGTCGAGCCAGCTGGTTCTGCTGGTCGAGGACGATCCTGACGTGCGTTCAGCACTGGCCGACTTGCTGCGCGCCAGTGGGCACGCCGTCACCATCGCCGCCAGCGCCGAAGAGGCACTGGACGTGCTGGAACACACCCATCAATCGCTGGTACTTTCCGATGTTGACCTCGGTGGCGAGATCCACGGCGTCGAATTGATGAGCCAGATTGCGCAACGCCACCCCCGCCTTCCGCGCATCCTGATGTCCGGGCTTCCAGCTGAAATCCTGACCTCGCGCTTTGGCCTGACCGACGATCAACCGCTGCTTTCCAAGCCATTTACCATTCCGCAACTCTACGTGGCGATCAACCAGGCCACAGCCTTCTTCAGCACCGAGCGCACATGAAACCAAGGACAATCGCATCGCTGTTCGCCTTCGTGCTTGCCATACTGATGGCAGCATTTCCCAATATGGGCGTGGCGGGCGAACTCAAACGCATTGGCGTAACGGTAACGGATCTGGGCAACCCGTTCTTCGTGCGCATTGCCCGTGGCGTGGAAAATGCGGCTCGGCGCATCGCCGGCAAGGACGTCAAGGTTTTCGTCGTCTCCAGCGCCTATGACGTCAATCGGCAGAACGAACAGATTGACTCGTTCATCAAGAAAAAAGTTGACCTGATCGTGCTGATTGCTGCTGATCCGTTGGCCATTGAGCAGGCAGTGAGCCGCGCTCAAGCCGAGGGAATACGCGTAGTTGCAGTGGACGTTCGCGCAGCCGGTGCCGACGCTACCGTCACCACCAACAACGTTCAGGTCGGCGAACTGGCGTGTCAGCACATTGTGACCCGACTCAACGGGCGTGGAGATGTCGTCGTAATTTCCGGCCCCCCGGTGACGGCCAGCACGGACCGGGTTGCCGGATGCCTGGCAAAACTGGAAGCTGCTCCCGGCATTCGCGTGCTTTCGTCAGATCGCAATGGTGGCGGCAGCACCGAGGGCGGATTTGCCAAGATGACTGACGTACTGACCCTCTTCCCGCATATCGACGCCGTATTCACGATCAACGACCCGACCGCCATTGGTGTTGATGAAGCCGCCCGCCAGGCGGGGCGCAAGGAATTCTTCATCGTCGGCGTAGACGGTGCCCCAAAGGTCAAGGCGCGGCTACGCGACCCCGACTCCCTGATCGCGGCGACAGTGGCGCAAATGCCTGATCTGCTGGCACAAAAAGCGGTGGAAGCAGGCTACGATCTCATCCGGCAGCGCCCTTTGACCAGCCGCGTCGTCCTCATTCCGGGCGTGCTGCTAACGCGCGAATTCAGTCCTGACGTGGGTGGCTGGGGGCAGTAGCCTTCCTGCAATGCGGCCGAAACACGCTTGAACAGGCGTTCTACGGGAGCATGCCGTGGAGAAGCTCATGCTTATTGGCTTTCCTGGAATACGTTTTCGAGATGCCCGTATTCATTAGCCCGCAGGCCTGCCACAAAAATACCGAGCAGAACTCACGCCGATGTCACCCTGTCCAGCCGAATGGTGAGCACCAGCAGAAGCACGATAAAACCGGCAATCGTCGGAAAAACCGCCTCCAGACCAATCCGTGCAG
>JAIFNM010000085.1 GCA_020047725.1 Betaproteobacteria bacterium | reverse complement strand
CATCGACACCGGTACTGTCAAGCGGATCGGAATTGGCATTTACGGTATCCGTAATCTGGCGATAAAGCCCGCCGGTCTTCGCAGGGACGAACTCAAGACATTTATTGCCATTGGTGATGCGCACCGAATTAGGTACCGCCCGGCGCACCTCCCTGTTGATCCGACGAAGGGCGGTATCCGCAATATCGGTCATCTCCGCCCGGCGACGGGTATCGAAATAGCTATCCACCGCAGGCTTGAAAAACACTGAAAATGACGCCGCCAGAATCCCGGTAATGACGATCACCATGACCAGTTCGACCAAGGTAAATCCACGCATCTTGTTCATAGCGCCCAGCCCGTACGGTAAGAAGTGAGCGAAAGACTCTCTGTACCGCGCGTCACAGTAACCAGAATTCTTTTCGCGGGCACCGCCGAATTCAGCGTCGCATCACTGACCTCCACACGAACGCCATAGCCGGCCAGCGAAGGCAGTGCCGTACCGTCGATGTCGCAGACATTGAGCGTGGTGTAGCCGTTGTAGTCGACAATGTCGTTGTACGTATTCCGCGCACAGGCGACCGGGGCGACATTGGCTGCCGGGGTAATGGGTTTGAGGGTGATTTCCTCCGTCATTTCTTCGGCAACGGCCAACATCTGCTTGCGGATCAACGGATCGGCCGAGCCTTTGACCGCATACTGAAAAGCCGCCAGAACACCAGTCAAACCGACGCTGATGACAACAATCGCCAGCACCAGTTCGATCAGCGTCATCCCGCTCTGTTTATTGCACATAACCGGTTGCTCCGCTGACGAGAACCGGCGGCTGATTGCTGACGGTGAGACTGAAATCAGCTGGGGCACTGCCCGCGCCATCGCCGCTCACCGCGCCGGAAGGCTGGAAGTACAGCGGCGTCGCCGACGCGATGAGGGTAATACCGGAATACTCCGAGCGAGCCGCCGGTTGCTTGCCGTCCGGGCCGGGCAAGGCGGTTGCACAGTTCGCGTCTCCAAAGGCCGTCGCAATGCTTAGAGTCAACTGATCACCGGCGACGCTGGCACAAACCAAGCGCCGGTGCGACACTGCCGCTTTTTGTGCATAGCGCAAGGTCGCGGCGACCTGATCGCGCAACGCGGCTTCACGAAATACGGTGCTCGAACTCAGATTTGGCAGGGCAACAAAAGCGAGAATGCCGAGAATGATCATGGTCACGATCAACTCGATCAGGGTGAAGCCGCGCGCTGTTTTGGAACCAGACATCAATAGATCTCACGGTTGAAGACGCCCTTTTTCCCTTCCGGGCTGAAGATACCGAAAGTAGCTTGGGCCGAAGGATCGTTATTGAAGCCGGAGCCTTCCGGCCACTTGCTTTGCAGCCAAGGCAGGTTAGCGACGGTGCTGCTGCAGACAAACCCGTTATCAGACGCCAAATCGACGCACAGCGTCAGAGAACCGGAGCGGGCGGAGGCCGGCGGGGTGAGGGTAATGAAACCACTGCCGCTGTTCAAGGTACCTGGCGCAACAGCCGTCCAGCCAGCAGGCGCCTCATTGCTCAGCTTGACGTTGCCCGTAACCAGCGGAGTGCAACTGTCTGCGCCGTTATTCACCCAGGAGAGACCGCTCCAGTACTGGGCCTGCACGGGAATTTTTAGCGGCGGGGCGGAGACGTACGTATTGGACAAGCGTAGGCGGCCAAAGCGCAGTTTTGCGTTGCTGGTCGCAACCGCCGTAGCAATGATTGTGCTCACGTTATCGCTGTCCTGTGGTTTGGCCATAACGGTCACATCCGTCTCTCCGATCGGCACCGAGGGGCGGCTGATCTGGTGTTTGGCAAGCACCGACGCCACGCCCGCGGCCCAACTACCCGTCGTGGCCGTAGCACTGGCAGAGAGCGTGGCGCCGACGGGCAACGCCGCTTGCGTCGAGAAGACATGGCTACTCCAGTTGGCCGGATCCAGTTTGCCAAAAACCCCCTGATAGTTTTGAGTGGTCGTTCCACCCGCATTCTTGGCGGTAAGGATAAACTCTGTCGAAAAACCGTCCTGACCGAAATAAGTAAAGGTGCCGCAAGCAGGTGTAGGGCTCCCGGGGGTGATGTCAAAATGATCGGGAATAAAACGACCCAACGACACGGCAGCCGTAGTACCGATCACGCAGCCGTACTTGCTGCCACTCAGAGTGACGCTGGTGCTGCCGGCCACGCAGTCTCCGTTTTGGTCAACGGCGGTAAAAGTGGTGTCCCGATAGGCGCCCGCACCCAGGTACAGGTAGCCGACCTCGCCATAGGTCGCATTCACCGCAGCGGCATTGGCGACCAGACTGGCCGGACTCAACGCACCGAGGGCACCGCCGCTGACTTGCGTGGCGTCCTGCGTTGTCACCTGGGCAGTCAGAACGCCGGAGTTCTGAGTCAGCGTGCCGCTGTACGCATCACTTCCATTGGTAGACGTCGTTGCGCGTAGTGTGAAGTTGGCACCAGCCTTGACCGCCGGCATGGCCGAGGCCGATGGCGCAGCGGCGGTGGCGGTGGTCGCCAGGGTTACGGCACCCGGACGCACGGCAAACAGGTCGGACGCGCAACCTTGAACCACGCTGCCGTTACTCGGGTTGGTGTAAGTCACACGGCAGCGCGCCTTTTGCACCGCCGGATTAACCGTGATGTCGTTCGAACTGCGCAAGAAATCAATTGTCACGGGGCCGCCGATGCGACTGCCAACGGACAGGGCAGAGCACGCTGACTCGGTTCCACTGCTGACGTCAAAGACCTCGACCCGGGTGTCGGAATACGGTGCGCTCACCTCGACCGAGCCATCGGCTTTGATGGGCACCACGCGCAGTTTGAATGCGGTGCGCGCGAGCTTGGTGTAGATCGGGTTGCGCCCGCTGGGCGTGGTTTGGCGGTTGACGTAGCTGGCCTCGGGAAGACTCGCGTCCATGCACTCGAAGTTACTGGCAACGACGGAGCCACCTGGGTCGGTCATATTGGTGGCACAAATACTCAAATTGGCAATTTCATGGAAATTGTGATTGCCCCCCGTGGAACCGGCGAAAGACACCAGCCAGTTGGTCGGCACCGCAGCCTGACTTGCAGCGGCCTTGGCGTCAAACGTAGGCACCACGGTCGTGTAGATGCCACCGCCGCCGGCGTCGCGCTCCACTGTTACAAAAGCATTGGTGCTGTTGCTGTGATCAATGGTGATGCGGAATTTTTGAAGGCTGTTGGAGGTGTTGCTGTTATTCCATAGCACCGGCGACAAGGTACCGGTGTTGGCCAGCAGCGCATAGCCTGTGGTACCACTACCGCTGCCGCGCACTGCGATACTGTTTTTGTAAAACCCGGATGCAACGTTGGCACCTGTGGGCGCGGTATAGCCGCTGGGGTATCCGCTGCGCCCTTCGCTGGTGGTAGGAAAATTGCCGAACTCATCGATACCCACCGCCAACCAGCCACCGGCAAAACCATTAATGCCGCTGCGCTGAGCGTAGCCCAGCGAGCCGCCAAAACCTCCTGGTGCCGGTGTCACCGCGGCATCCGAAAACACCACGGCAATGCCGTCGGCACCGTTACCGCCATACACGTAATAATCAAATTCCACGGTAATCTTGTTGCCCGCACCCGGAAACCACTTTTTTAGTTGCAGCATGGTGGACTGGTAGGCCACGGCCTCGGTCAGGCGAATGCGCTGCTGCGCCCCCACCGGGACTACCGCCGGGGTAAAGGTGCCGCTGACTTTTGCGGCATTCCACAAAGCCCCATTGAGCGCACCGCTGGTAAAGTCGTCTACCACGCATTTGATCGTACAGTTGACCGTGCCGCGCGGGGTGCCAGTGTTCCAGTCCTGGCCGGCGCTCTCGTTGTTGTACAGACTGGCAATGGCGCTGGCATCCAGCGCGTAATTGAACACTTTGAACTCATCAAGTGGCGTGCCAAAGCTCTGACCCTGCGTGGGGTCACCCACTCCATCAAACGAGCTCCCAACATATTGCAAAAAACCCTTGACCTTGCGCGTCACGCTGTCCTGCTGCACGCCGTCCACATACAAGGTGGTGGTGTTGCCGCTGCCGACCGCCACCACATGGTGCCAGCCATCGGCCAGACCACTGAACTGGTAGCTGCCCCAGGTGACGCCGCCAGCGCCTGCGGAATCACTGGCCGCCGTGGTCCAAACCCCCCACTTGTAGCCATTGGTGCGGTCAAGGCTGAAAAAATCGCCTCCACCCGCAACCGATCCAAACGTGTAATAGCGCCCGGGATGATCGGTACTGCTGGCAAACGGCTTTTTGAACCAGGCGCTGACAGTCCAGTTAAACAGAAACGGGCCGCCCGGAACATTCACATAGGTCTGGCCCTTGGTGAAATCGGCATGGCGCCCAAGTTTTCCGCCGGTTTCAAGGTTTTGCAAGCCACCCATGGGCGTCCCAGGCAAGGCACCGTTCGTGTCGCGAACCTGGCCTACGGCATTGCTGTATTGGGCGCACTCGTCAAAACGGTAATCCAGCAGCAGCTTCGGCGCATAGGGGCCAGCCAAGGCAAAAATGCCAAACGAGGCCAGTCCGGTGGCCTGTGTGCTGGTGCTGCTGCGGGTGCCCACCGTCGGGAGCGACCAGATGCTGCCGACCTTTTGCGCCACCACAAAGAGATTTGGGTCGGCGCCGCTGTCCACATCGCTGACCGTGCAGGAGGGGGCCGAAATGCCGTTGCAAAACTGGAATGTGGCCCGGTATTGATTGGCCGAGTAGTCCAGCGCGGGCGAGCCCGGTGTCAGTGTCCAGGTGCGGTTGACACCCAATGCCGGGTTGAGACCTGTTATGCCGGCGGACACGTCGGCATGGTCACCCGCATCGGTGCGCACCGTCAAGATGCCACTGGCAGGCGGCTGCCAGTCGGGGTAAATGGCAACCGGGGCGTAGTTGCTGGCGTCGCCCACCGGAAACACACATTCATAAGCCCACTGCGGCATGGTGTTGTAGGTCAAGTTGCCATTGACCCAGCCGTTGCTGCGGGTCAATGTGTTGCTGTCGCAGCTTTTTGACAAGATTACCTTGTAGCTGCCGGTGTTGAGTTTGCCATTAGTGAGCTTGAGCCGCTGCGTCCAGTTGTTGGTATCCACGCCCACGGTGAGATTACCTCTGGATAGGGTGACTCCAGCAGCATTGTCGATTTCAATGAAGTTGAAGGTGGTGGCGCTGGTGGTGATGCTCTGCGCCACGCTTCCGCGAAAAATCCAGTTATTGCTGGGCACGAAACTCGCGTTGTCGTTGCGGTAGTCCCTGCGCAACACGACGCTGGTATTCCAAGTTGAGGTGATCAAGCCAGAGCTTTGATTCCTGAGATTGCCGACAAACTCAAGCACCGCACCGCTGGTGTGGGCAAAAATATGCCCCGTATTGTTGGTCGTGCCAGACACTTTGAGACCGCTGATTCCGCTGGGGATGTTGTCTCCGAGCTTAATACAGGCACTGGCGTTGTTGGTCAGATTGCCGTTTACGCTGAGGGTGCCCGTGCCGTTACCGAAGTTGAAAGCGCCTGTGCCATACTCGGCGCAGGCATCGACCGCTGTGGCATTGTTGGTCAGATTGCCGGTGATAGCCAGGGAAACAGAACTATTGGCCAGATCGACCGTGCTCGTGGCATTGGTCGTCATGTTACCGACAACCGTAACCTGACCGCTGGTGTTGCTGCTGAGTTTACTGCCAGCGCCAAGAGCCAAGTTGCCGCCGGCATTGACCGTCAACGCGTTGCCCGATGATCTGGCCTGCAAGGTGCCGTTGATCGTGATGTTACCGGTGGTGGTGATGGTCATGCCGGCATTGGAATCGAGTATGCCGCCAGTGTTGATGGTCAGCGTGGCAATGGCATTGGTGTTTTGATCCACCGTCACGGTGTGGGCGTTGATAACAACGGCATCACCCGCTGCCGGCACACCACACCCGACCCAGCTGGAGGGGTTGCCCCAGTTGCCAGAAGCCTTGCTGGTACAGGTCGCTGCCTGCGCCGGCGCAAGTGTCAGCACAAGGAGCAGAACCGCCAGCCACCTCAAGCCTGCAAATTGCATGTGCCTTGCCCCCGCCAAAAAATTCCAGGACTGCCACAAACCATCACCTCTGGAAGGCTTATGGATAAACGATCTACAAGCCATTACCCCGGAGATCAGCCATTCAAGCCAATCTCCAGAGCATCAAGCCCAGGATCAATACCTGGCGCGGCTTCCACGGCAACCAACAATAGGGGTCTGACCCCTATTGACCCCTTTAGCCATTCTCCGAGCCATCGGTCCATAGATCGCCGTTTGACGCGGCTTTCAGGCCACTACAAATTTAAAACTGCAAACAGATTCGGCGCCGAGCGCTAAACATCTGTTACGGGACACAAATCACGGTAGCCGTAGCCTTTGTTCCGCTTGACGGCGTGACTGAGCAAAGGATTGTCGCCCCATCCGTCGCGGCAACACAAGTTGAGGGTCCGGAATCCACAGCGTAAGTAAATTTGGTATCTAGCTGAGTTTGCATAATCGTATCTATCGTTGCTTTGGTACAAGGCGTTGCCGATGTATATGCAACACCTTTGGTGTTATTAACCTTACGAGCCGCATAGTTTATTGCCGCAGCGGAAGAAATCCCACCGGCGACACCTGCAGCTGCAGCTGTATTGGCTTCAGTCGACAAATCGACGAACTTCGGCAAGGCAGTCGCCGCGAGAATGCCAAGAATTACGATAACAACTACCAGTTCGATCAAGGTAAAGCCTTTTTGGTTACGCATTCTATTCTCCCTTTTGAAATTAACAATCTGTAGCATCGAGCAAAATCGTCGGTGATCCATTTGCAGGCGCTGCCGTATAACTGATGCGACAGTTCGCAGCAGTTGTTGCACCATTTATCGTAATTGTCAGTGGCGCAGCGCCAGCAATCACAACCCCATCATTTGCCGCGTCAATTTGAGCAGCAGCAACAATACCGGTCGCCGTCGCTGCCGGGTAGCGGTTAACCATATCAACCGCAGTGCCATCCATAGCAGCTGTTCCTGCCGCCGAAGTGCAGGTAGGTGCCGGCGTCGTAACCAACGCGGCGAGATCCAACTCGCAACGGGCTTTAGCCAACGCGGCAGCGGCACGAACACTGCCATAAATAGCCTGAGCCTTGGCTGTTCTAGCATCTTTTTGAGCCGCAATATAGCGAGGCAGCGCAACGGCTGCCAAAATGCCGACGATGGTAATCACGACAATGAGTTCAATCAGGGTAAAACCTTGTGCTTTGCGTCGCATCGCTGAATCTCCTAAAAATCACCGTTTGGCCGAAAGATACGCCTTATGGCCTCTTACGGCAAAATGACCTGCTTCTTGATTTTAATTTTCAACGCCCATCCACAATCCATTGACACGCCGAGGCGGGTTCAATTCGCAACCCGACAAAACCGCTGCCGGACACATTCTCCGAAACACGCGCCACACGCCAGCGCAACCGATCGCATTGACTCGCTCCTGCCTCCAACAAAGCGCGAAGATGATCTGCACGGCTTGGCCGGTAAACCAGTTCACGACTCGCTCGCTCAAAACACCACTCACCACCCGACAAACCCCTGCTCTCCTCGGCAGAACACTCCCCACGATAACCGCTTGGCAACGCCCCCAGCCAGTTGACGGGATTCCCGCCACTCCACGTAGCGATCTCCCGCTCCCTCTGGTGCATCAGCGCCTCGCCCATTGCCAACTGCATTCCCGTCCGCATGTTGCGGATCGTCAGATCAACCACCTGCTTCTCCGCCCGCTCCTTCATATCGCCCAAGGCCCACAACAAGCCCATTGCCAGCGAGCCAAGCACCACCAGAACCATCGCCCCCTGCATCCAGTGCGAAGCCGCGTAATAGCCCAGGCTCCGGGGTTCGTGCGGAATCATCGTTTGATCGCCACCTTCCCCAGATCCCACATCGGCAGAAAGATTCCGAGCGCCAGAATCAGCACCATGACGCCGAGCATGACGATGAGAATCGGTTCGATCTGCTGCCCGAGCGTCTTCAGTTCGTATTCGACTTCCTGCCGGTACATGTCGCCGATCTCGTTCATCATGTCATCGACGGAACCGGATTCCTCACCGACGGCGACCATTTGCAGCACCACCGGCGTGAAGATGCCGGAACTGATCGACGCGCGCAACAGGCTCTCGCCGCGCTCTACGTTCTCGCGCATTCCCTCAACACAACGGGCGACATAGCTGTTATCGACCGTCTGCGCCGAGTTGGACAGCGCCTGCATGACCGGCACGCCACTGCGAATCCCCAGTGAAAAGCTGCGGGCGAAGCGCGAAAGCGCCGCCTTGTGCAAAATCTTCCCGGCAATCGGGAACTTGAGCGACGTTCGATCCCAAATGTAACGCCCATTGACCGTTCCCACCCAGGAACGAAAGGCAACAACGCAGCCGATCACAAGGGCAAGCATGAGTGGCCAGTAGGCGACCATGAACTCGGAAAAGCCGAGCAGCACGCGTGTCATCATCGGCAACTCGGCGCCAAATCCGGCAAAAACCTTGGCAAAGGCCGGGATCACAAACAGATTAACGATAACGATGGCTATGGCCATGGCGATCACCACAAACATCGGGTAGCGCAGCGCCGTCTTCACCTGTTCGCGCATGTAGCGCTCAAACTCGAGGTGCTCGAACAAGCGGAAGAAAATTTCTTCTAGCAAACCCGTGGCTTCGCCAACGCGCACCATCGAAAGGTAGAACGACGAAAACACGCGGGGATGCCGTGCCAGCGCCTGCGAAAGCTCGCGCCCGCCTTCCAGACTTTCGCGAATCTCGCCGATGACGCGCTTCATTTCCGGATTGATCGCCGCATCCTGCAAACCGCTCAGGGCGCGCATGATCGGCACGCCGGACTTGAGCAGGGTGTGCATCTGCCGGCTGAACAGCAGCAGGTCGATATGGGTGATCTTTTGCTTGAACAGCGTGACATTCATGCTGGAGCCGGATTTGGCGGTTCGGGCTTTGGTTTCCTTGACCTCGACCGGCGTCAGCCCGAGGCCGCGCATGACATCAACGACCGCCCCCGCACTGGCTCCGTCAAGCACACCCTCGACGAGTTGCCCACCGGTGTTGCGTCCTTTGTAGGCGAAAGTCGGCATCGTCAGTCTTCAAACTGATTGCTGATGCGCATCGCTTCGTCGATCGTCGTGCGACCTTTCACGACCAGCCGTACGGCATCGCGACGCAGGGTTTCGCCGGCCATCTGTTTGCGCGCCACTTGCACGAAAGTTCCGGTGTCATCGACGTTGATGGCTTCGACGATTTCGTTAGTCATTTCGAGCATCTCGTACACACCGGTGCGCCCTGTGTAGCCCGTTCCGCCGCAGTGCGCACAGCCTCTGCCCTGCATGTACTTGCGCTGGTCGACGGTATCGCCGAGTTCGTAGCGTAGCCACTCGTGCTCGTGCGGTGCTGGCGTATGCGGTTCGGCGCAGTTCTCGCAAATGACGCGCACCAGCCGTTGTGCCAGAACGAGTTGCAGCGACAAGGCGACCATGTAGCGCGGCACGCCCAT
>JAIFNM010000203.1 GCA_020047725.1 Betaproteobacteria bacterium | reverse complement strand
AAAATTGACTGCAGCAGCGATGCGCCAATCGACAAAGCGGCCGTCGGTGCATTCATGAAGTTGAGCAGAACCTTGCTGGCAAGCCCGGCCGATCCCGTAAGCTGGATTCCGGGCAACAAGGCCGCGCGAGCCACGTCAACGTTGGCATTGGCCGCCGCCAGTTGCGCTTCGGCACTTGCCAGATCGGGGCGGCGAACGAGCAGGTCAGCCGGCAGCCCCGGCGCGATCCGTGGCACCGCCAGATCGGAGAAGTTTGCCGCCAGGTCCGCAGTCAAGCCAACCTCAAAGCCCTCGGGCGGCCTGCCGAGAAGCACTGCAAGCGCGAACAGCGTCTGTCGCTCCTGCACTTCGAGCGGTGGAATGGTGGCGCGCTGCGCCAGAACCGCCGTTTTCTGTCGTGCCAGATCAAGTTCAGAAGCCGCGCCATTGCGCACGCGGGCGTCGACTACGGCAAGCACGCGATTGGCGATATTCAGATTCTCACGGGCAATCGCCAGGCGATCACGCAGCGACAACACCTGGAAATAGGCATTGGCCACGCCTGACACCAGAGTCAGCCGTACCGTCTCAAGATCGAAGTAATCGGCGCGCAGTGACGATTCGGCCGCACGCACTCCGGCCGCGTTGCGCCCCCACAAATCGAGCTCATAACTGGCGCTGAACGTCGCATTCGACCCATCACTGGTGCTCCATGAGCCTCCATCCGGGCGAACCTTACTATGCGCCGTTCCCATACCGACACTCAGTTCGGGAAACAGCGATGCATCCGCGATGCTGACTTGCGCTTCCGCCTGCTTGATGTGTTCCGTGGCGATTTTCAAGTCCGGGTTACTGATCTGCGCCGTAGCAATCAATGCCGACAACTCTTCCGAGTTGAAATTTCGCCACCAATCCGGAGAACTCACGGCCGCATCCACATTGGAGGCACCTTGCCCGGCCCAGGCCGTCGGCATGCTGGAGGCGATTTCCGGCGCCGGGGGCGGTTTTCCGGTACTTGCGCATCCGCCAAGCGCCAGCACGACCGCCAGAGTTATGGAGGGGGTGAGTTTGAAAGTGTTGTTTGCCTGAAAAAAGCCAACGGCGCGATAAAAGTCGCGTAGGAGCCAAGTTTCACTGGGCGATTGCAGCGGTAGGGCACGACGGCCCATCGCGCAGATTAACTGCGCTCCCACAAAAACCAGTAGCCGCCCAGGAAGTTCAGAAGCGAATTTCGCAGCAACCAACAGTTTCAAGCGCAAGCTTACGATGGAAACAACGTAAAAACTGCTTCGATAGATAGCATTCATCAGGTGGCCAATGCAACGATGGGATCGACCCGCGCCGCCTTGCGCGCCGGCATGTAACCGAAAATAACCCCGGTCGCCATGGCGCAGCCAAAGGCCAGCAGCACCGGCGACAGTGAATACTTGACCGGCGTTCCGAACCAGCCGAGGATCGCCGCCGCACCCAGCCCGACCAGCACGCCGATCACGCCACCAAGCAATGAAACGACCAGTGCTTCGGTCATGAACTGCTGCAGAATATTGCGCATGCGCGCACCGGTGGCCATGCGGATGCCGATTTCACGCGTCCGCTCGGTTACGCTCACCAGCATGATATTCATCACGCCGATACCACCGACCAGCAGCGAGATCGCCGCGACCGAGCCGAGCAGAACGGTGAGCGTATTCTGCGTCTCCGTTGCCGTATCCAGGATCGACGACATGTTGCGGATCTGGAAGTCCGCCGTCTGGTGGCGAGCCTTGAGCAGCGCTTCGACGGTGGCCTGCGTTTCGTCAATTCGCGTCACATCATCGACCGCTACCGTGATGTTGCGCAGGAAACGCTGACCGAACAGGCGCAGACCACCCGTCGTCAGCGGCACGATCACTACATCGTCCTGGTCCTGCCCCTGCGGCGAAGCGCCACGTACGGCCATCAGTCCGATCACCTGGAACAGCACGTTATTAAGTACGACGTACTGACCCAGGGGATCGACACCCTTGGCAAACAGCTTGTCGGCAACGGTCTGGCCGAGGACCACCACGGCGGTGTAGCTCTTTACATCTTCCGTGGAGAAAAACTGGCCCTTGCTCACCGGCCAGTTGCGTGCGACGGGAAAGCTTGCCGCCGTCCCGGTAGCCTGGGTCTGGTAATCGGAATTGCCGATACGCGCCGTGACGCTGCCCCCAAGTTCCGGCACCGCCGCCAGAACATTGGGCAGCGCGGCAATCATCTCCGCATCTTCAGGCACCAGCGAGGCCACGGCGCCACCAACACCGCGACGATCAGGCGGCCCTGGTCGAATCAGCAGCAGGTTGGTGCCCATGGCGCTGATGCGGTCGAGAACGAGCTGCTTGGCGCCATCGCCGATGGCCAGCATGGCGATCACCGAACCAACGCCAATGACGATGCCGAGCAGCGTCAGCACGGTGCGAAACAGGTTGGCCCGCAACGCCCGCACAGCCGTTTTTGCCGCCTCGAATGCACCGCCAAGCAGCGATGCGCCGCCTTCGCCTTGTGTTGGCACGACCTCTGGCAAGGCTGGAGATGCCAAGGATGGCGCTCCTTTTTTCGCGCCGGCGTCGCTGACGATGCGGCCGTCGCTGATCTCGATCATGCGATGCGCCTGCGCGGCGATATCGGCAGCGTGGGTGATGAGAATGACCGTGTGGCCACGTTGTGACAAATCCCGTAACAACGCCATCACTTCAGTGCCACTCTTTACATCCAGGGCGCCGGTCGGTTCGTCGGCGAGAACGATGCGCCCACCGTTCATCAAGGCACGGGCAATCGAAACGCGCTGCTGTTGTCCGCCGGAAAGCTGGCTTGGTCGATGCGCCAAACGCTCACCGAGCCCAAGCGAGTCGAGCAACTCTTTGGCTCGCGTGTGCCGATCCTGCGGCGTCATTCCGGAATAAACGGCTGGAACCTCGACATTCTCCAGCGCCGACGCCGTACCGATCAGGTTGTAACTCTGGAACACGAAGCCGAAGGCCTCGCGCCGCAGCCGCGCCAGTTCGTCGCGTTCGAAACCGGAGACATCCTTGCCCATGAAACGGTAGGTGCCGGTGGTCGGGCGATCAAGACAGCCAAGCATATTCATCAGTGTCGTCTTACCCGATCCTGAGGCCCCCATGATCGCCAGGAATTCGCCCGGATAGATTTTCAGGCTGACCCCGTGCAGCACTTCGACGTCAAGCTCTCCGCTGCGATACGTTTTTGTCACATTAACAAGTTCGATCAGCGGTTTGCCTGACGAATCCGGATTGGTAGTCATCAACGACCGCCTGCTCTCGTCGCACTCGGCACCAGAGAGTTGCTGGCCTGTGCGGGTGTCGTCGAGGCATTTGCTGCGTTTGCCTTGCTTCCGATTACAACCTTCTCTCCCACCTCAAGACCGGAGACGATCTGCGCTGAAATACGGTTCATCACACCGACTTTCACTTCGCGTTCCGTCACCCTGCCCTCGGCATCGACTACGCTGACCAACGCACGGCCATCAGCGTACTGGCTGCGCGGATCACCGCCTGAAGCCGCTTTTCGTGAGCTACCCGTGCCGGTAGCGCCTGGTGCATTACTCGCCTTCACTGCCGGATGCAATGCAGCAATCGGTACCAGTACCGCATCCTTGGCGCTCGACGCGACAAAGAAAACCTGCGCCGTCATTTGCGTCATCAGTGCCTGATCCGGATTCTCGACGTCGAACAGTGCATCGTAGAGCACGACGTTGTTCACCACCGTCGGTGTCGGCGGTATCTGGCGCAGTTTCCCGTAGTGACGACGGCTGTTCCCACCCAGCGTAGTGAAGTAAACGTCCATGCCGATCTTGAGTTTGGATACGTCAGCCTCGGAAACCTGGGACTGCACGGTCATCGTTGCCAGATCCGCGATGCGCATGACAATGGGTGCGGCCTGGTTGGCGTTCAGGGTCTGCCCCTGCTTTGCCGTCTGCGAAACGACGGTGCCGGCGATTGGCGCATAGATCTTGGTGTAACCGAGATTGGCTTCGTCGCCGCGCAAGGTCGAACCGGTCTGCTTGATCTGAGCCCGCACGGCATCGGTTTGTGCCAGTGCAGATTTCTGCGTCGCTGCGGCGATTTGTACCGCGTCGGTTGTCGTGGCCTCTTCGCGGTCGAGATTGGTCTGGCGAGTGGACTGAAGATTGGCCAAAACAAGTTGCGCTTCCTTGTCGGCAAGCTGAGCCTTAAGGTTGAGTAATTGTGCATTGTCACCATCGACCTTGGATTGATAGACGGAGGGATCGATTTCGGCGAGGAGTTGTTTGGCGGTAACGACGGCGCCAACCAGCACATGAATCTTCTTCAGCTGGCCGGAAACTTGCGTGCCAACGTCAACGTAGTCCTTGGGCTGGAGCGTTCCGGTTGCGGTGACCGTGTCCTCCAGGTCACCAAGCTGGGCGTCAGCGGTGATCAGGCTGTCTGCCGGGTTATCCTGGCTGAACCAGGTCTGCCATGCATAGTAGCCACCGCCAGCCAACAAAGCGAACGCGAGAATCACAAGGCCCCAGCGTGCAAGCTGTGGCACGCGCCGTTGTACACGATTTGGCGGACTGACCGCCTCTGCCTTCATTTCTTCCACGGGTTTTTTGATATCCAAGGTGATCACTCGCCGTCAGTCGCACACTGATGAAACGTCCTCTGTCCGCGGTGGTTTGGCACTTGCGCTAACCCTGAATTTCCTTCATTCCGACTTTCGCCGGAATGAAGGTGGGCATCTTGAGCACTTTTTTCCGCGACCATGCGCCGGACAAGCCCGACACAGCCGCAATTTTCGCCTCTTGATGAGAACGCTTCTGTTCGCTGGCGCACAGAATTCATTCTGGTGGTGTGGATAATTACTTCACCGATGGCTTGATCCACACCGCGAAACATGAGCCGTCAAACCGACATTGGAGTAACTGCACATGAAGCCGATTTGTATCCTGAAGTCCCGATTGCTGGCGTTCAGCATGGCCGCCATTTTTCTTGGCTCTGCGTCGCTTGTTTCGGCCGCAGGCAGTACTGATTCCGTTGTTCAGACCGCCGGCACCGTGAGCTATGTTTCCGGTGGAGTCGGAACGGAGTCGCTCGATCAGCTCGGGGCGATGTCCAGCCAGTTCAACCTCAAGCTCGTCTTCGCGCTGAAATCGGGCGAATACCTGAGTGGTGTCCAGGTGGCTATCACTGACGCGAAAGGCAAATCGATGCTGGACACGACGTCCGAAGGCCCGTGGCTGATGACCAAATTACCAGCGGGCAACTATCGTGTCGTTGCCACCGTCGCAGGCAAGGCAGAAAAACGCCAGGTAGCTGTAGGCGGAACAAAGCTCAAGACCGTCGATTTTCGCTGGGGCTCTGAATAAAACCGGGCAATACAAGGCTTGAATCGAATTCTTCAAGGAGAACAAACCATGCTTGTCAAGCTCACATCAAGTTCGTCCGGTGAAATCACCATGTTTTCCGATGTAGCCCATCGTTTGTTCGAGATTGCAGGAAAGAAATGTACGGCGCGTGGGGTATTCACCAAAGAGCAGTTGCCCGATACCATCGATAGATTGAATCAGGCTGTTGATGCAGAAAGAGCCATGTTTCGCCCGATGGATTCACCAACTGAAAAAGTGAGCGACGAGGAAAAGCAGACTTCGCCAAGAATCAGCCTCGCCCAGCGTGCCTATCCGTTTCTTGCATTGACGAAATTGACGCAAAAAGAAGAGGGATTTCTGACGTGGGAAGCCGCCAATGACTTCTGACCACGTTCATCCTGAAAAGGCAGTTCATAGCTTTGGCTGAGTTTGCGAAGCCCAACATCGGCGCTGGATGATGGGCTTCGCAAAGTCAGACCAACCTACATACTACAAACGTGGCGCCACCCAGCGGGTGATCCGGAAAAACGGTGTTACCCGTTTTTTTAGTCGTTTACGTTGTGTAGGTTGTGGTTAACTGCTTTTTCCAGCTTCATTCACTCATTCAACGAAAGGTAAACACATGAACATCAACCTGACTCTTGGCCCCCTGATTTCGCTAATCGCCGGCATCATGATTCTCATCGTGCCCCGGCTGCTCAACTTCATCGTGGCGATCTATCTGATCGCCATTGGAGTAATCGGAATCTTCGGTTTAGGCCGCATTCATTTTTGACATCACCGATGGCGCGTGCTTGGTGGTAGAGGAATCACCTTGTCGATACTGAACATCGGACAGTAGTCGGTCCAACTCCTTTTTGACTACTGCATAGCATTCGCAGGCGTGCTTCTCAAGACCAGCACGATCAGTTACGGCAATGTGTCCGCGGCGGTAACTGATCAAGCGTGCACGCTGCAGATTCCCGGCAGCTTCGGTAATTCCTTCACGGCGCACGCCCAGCATGCTGGCGACCAGTTCCTGCGTCATGATCAGTTCATTGGTTGGCAGTCGATCCAGCGTCAGCAGCAGCCAGCGACACAGTTGCTGCTCCAGCGTGTGGTGCCGATTGCACACTGCCGTCTGTGCCATCTGGGTAATCAGGGCCTGGGTGTAACGCAATAACAGACGCTGCAACAAGCCCGCGCGATTGAATTCCTCCATCAACTGGCGGCGTCCGAGGCGGTACGCGTGGCCGGCCGTTTGCACCACGGCCGAACTGGGCGTGGTATTGCCACCCATGAACAGCGAGATACCGACGACGCCTTCGTTCCCCACGCCAGCAGTTTCGGCCGATGCGCCTGATTCCATGACGTAGTGCAGTGAAACGATGGCAGTGGTCGGAAAATAGGCATGCTGCAATTGGCTGTCAGGTTCGTAAAGCATCTGGCCGAGCAGCAGTGGAACCAACTCCAGATGCACGGCCAACGGCTCGAACTCGGCCGTGGGTAGCGCGGCCAGAAGATGGTTTTGATTTGGGCTATGAGTTTGCATGGCGAATCAGTTCTTTGGAGTCAGTTCGATGCCGATGCCGCGATAACCGATAAAGCGTGCGTGTTGATTGAACATCGGCTCCCCGCTCACCTGGAACTTTTGCTGCGAACCATCGGCATTGGTGCGACTGAAGACAAAATCGAGGAAGGGCTGCCGGGCAGCAATTCGTGACTGCAACAGTTCCCGTTCCGCCTCATCCCAGCCTGCGTCCTGGGTACAGCCGACGTCGCCGGCCAGATTGTCGACCTGGATGCCAAGCATTTCCAGAACCGGGCCGGAAACCTTGGTGAAATTCATGTTTTCGTCCTGTTCCCAATACCAGTCGGAAGCCAGTTCGGTCAGGCTGCGGTAACGGGCTTCGCTTTCGCGCAATTGGGCCGTACGTTCCAGCACGGTCTGTTCCAGTACAGCGTTGTAGTTTTCAAGTTTTTTGTACAACAAACGCACTTCCAGCATATTGTGAATGCGCGTTTTGACTTCGACCAGATCAAACGGCTTGCTGATGAAATCCTTGGCTCCAGCCTGCAAGGCACGCAGTTTGTGACCCGGCTGCGCCGTCAGCACGAGTACCGGAAGATAGGCGTCATCGGCGTTGGTCTTGAGGCCTTCCATGACCTGGAATCCGTCCATTTCGGGCATCTGCAGGTCAAGCAGGATCAGGTCGTAGCGGTTCTGCCGATGCAGTGCGCAGACCTCCTGCGGATTCAAGGTTGAGCTGACACGGCTATAGCCGGTTTCGCTCAGCAATTGCTCAAGCAGGCTGATATTGGATTCCTGGTCATCAACGATCAGGATGCTGGCTTCAAGAATCTCGGATTCACTCAGTATCATGTTTGCTCCTCGTATTTCTTTCTGGCGGCGCGTGCGGTTTCGTCCTTGGCAAATTTCATGGCTAGATCCAGCGTTTCCATAAACTCGACAACTTTGATCGGTTTTGTCAGATAGCGGAAGAACCCCGCTTCCAGCCCGTTCTCGATATCGCGGGGAATGGCGTTGGCACTGAGCGCAATCACTGGAATATGCGCTGTTGCGTGGTCCGCCAGCAGGATTTCCAGCGCTTGAATGCCGCTGATACCGGGCAGATTGATGTCCATCAGAATAACGTCCGGCTGCGCAACGCGCGCCAGTTCGATGCCCCGGCTGGCGTCTCGCGCGCTCAGCAAATGAATGTCCGGCCTGCGCTCGATGATGTCCTCGACCAGCATCAGATTGGCTGGATTATCCTCAACATAGAGCAGGGTTTGCAGCGGAGCTTCTCCCTGAATCCGCGCCTGGGTGATCAATGTGGATTCGGGTGAATGCACGATAAAATTCGACTCCTCAGTCCGGTTCAGTTCGATCCAGAAGACGCTACCCTGCCCGACCGTACTTTCCACGCCAATGAAGCCACCCATCCATTCGATCAGCCGTTTGCTCACGACCAGGCCGATGCCGGTTCCCTGCTCGGTCTTTCCCTCCTGACCAAGGCGATTGAACGGTTCGAAGAGCTGCGCCAGTTTTTCCGACGTCAGCCCTTCACCGGTATCGCGCACGCTGATACGAACGGAATCCGTGGTACTCAGTGCAATTTCCACGGCGACCGTGCCGCCGACCTTGTTGTATTTGATCGCATTGGAGAGCAGGTTGATCAGCACCTGCTTCACCCGCGTGCGGTCGGCTTTGACAAAGCACGGCGTTTCAAAATGTGTAAATGCCACGCTGATGCCGCGCTGCTTGGCTTGTGGCTCGATCATTGTTTCGCATTCACGCATGATTTCGCCCAGCGAGACCGGTTCGAGCGACATCGACAGCTTGCCGGACTCGATCAGCGCCAGATCGAGGATTTCATTGATCAGCTCCAGCAAATACCAACCGGCCTTGAGTATCTGGTCGATGCTGCGTACCTGCGCCGGAGTTGGTGGAGGAGCGCTTGATTCCATGAGTTGAGCGAAACCGAGGATCGCGCCAAGCGGCGTGCGCAACTCGTGGCTCATGCTGGAAAGGAAATCCGATTTCGCCAGGTTGGCTTTTTCCGCCACGACCTTGGCACGTTCCAATTCGACATTCTTGTTCTGCAGCGCCTCATCAAGCAATGCACGCTCAGCTTCGACCCGCATCCGTGCTGTATTGTCGGTTCCGATCAGCAGGTAGCCAATAATGCCATTTTGCGCATCGCGCAGCGCGGTGACCGATACGACAGCCGGAAAGCGGCTACCATCCTTGCGGATGTAGGTCAACTCGTAAATATCCTCGATACCGCGTGAAGCCTTAAACACCAGTGCTTCAAAGCCCGGCGCAATAGGCGTGTCGAGTTCGGCGCTCAAGGCTTCGGCACGCACGATTATTTCGTGCGGATCGGAAATGTCAGCCGGCGTGATCTTGTTCATCACCTCGGCGGCTGTGTAACCCAGCATGCGCTCCGCGCCGACATTGAAAATCTGGATCACACCCTTGGCGTCCGTGGCGATGCTCGAGAAGTTGGCGCTGTTGAAAATTGCGCTCTGCAAGGCGCCGGCTTTGATCAGTTCTTCCTCGGCCCGCTTGCGCGCGGTATTGTCGGTGCCGATCAGCAGGTAGCCGATGATGGAATTTTGCGCATCGCGCAGCGCGGTGACCGATACGACAGCCGGAAAGCGGCTACCATCCTTGCGGATGTAGGTCAACTCGTAAA
>JAIFNM010000119.1 GCA_020047725.1 Betaproteobacteria bacterium | reverse complement strand
TACGGCGAAGCGGGTTTCGTGGCGGTCAAGTACCGTGCGGTGCACCAGCAGGCCGGCGGGTTTGTGGATGGCGATCAGATGTTCGTCGCGGTAAATGATGTCCAGCGGGATGTCCAGCATTTCCTTCACTGATTAATATCCTTTTCCGGGAATTCGCCGTCAAGGTAATACCAGTGTCCGTCTTCACGCAGAAAGCGGCTGGTTTCATGCAGACGGTGGGCGCGGCCGTCGACCCGGTAGCGTGCCACGAATTCGACAATGGCGTTGTCAGTGCCCGTCGACGCGTGTTTCTTGATCTCCAGACCGAGCCAACGCAGGTTGCCGTCGCCGCTGAGATCAAGGGAGGGCGGGCGTGTGCTGGTGTGCCAGGTAGCCAGCAAGTACGGCTCAAGAGCAAGAACGTAGCCGCTGTAACGCGAACGCATCAGGGCTTCGGCGCTTGGGGCCGGGGTACCGGCATGGAATACGCCGCAACAGGCGGCATAGTTTTTCGGCAGGCCGCAGGGGCAGGGTCGTGCTACCGGCTTTTGTCGGGCCATCACTAATTACTGCTCTGCTCGTCCCGGATCTTGAAAACCAGCGGCAAAGCGATCAGGAAGCGTGTTCCCTTTCCGGGCTCACTACTGACTTCCAGGCGGCCACCGTGCTTCTTGACCACGATGTCATAGGAAATCGAGAGGCCCAGACCTGTTCCCTTGCCGACAGGCTTGGTCGTGAAGAAGGGTTCGAAGATGCGGCGCTGTACGTCTTCACTCATACCATGCCCGGTATCTTCTATTTCGAAACATACATGATCGCCTTCAAGCCATGAGCGCACGAAAATCGTGCCACGTACCGGGATGGCCTGAGCTGCGTTTGCCAGTAAGTTGGTGAACACCTGATTGATCTGGGCCGGAATGCAGTCGACTTTCGGGAGGTCTCCCAATTCCCGGATTACCTCGGCTTTGTACTTCAACTCATTCCAGACGACGTTCAGCGTACTTTCCATGGCGGCGTTGAGGTCGGCCAATTGGCGTCCGGTGTCGTCGATTCGCGAAAAATTCTTCAGATCCTGAACAATCTTTGCCACCCGGCTCAGTCCCTCCTGTGATTCGGACAGAAGCTCAGGAAGATCCTGGCGCAGGAAGTCGAGATCCGCTATCTGGCGAGCCTGCGCGATTCGTTCAGCCACGCCTTGCTCATAGGCGTCGACCAGTGCCAGCAGTTGATCGGCATAGGTTTTCAGTGACGAGAAGTTCGAGGTGACGAAGCCGATGGGGTTGTTGATCTCATGCGCTACACCGGCGGCCAGTTGGCCAATGGCTGCCATTTTTTCCGATTGCAGCAGCTGGCTCTGCGCCTCGCTCAGTTTCTTGTTGAGCGTCGTTAACTCGATCACCTGCGACTGCATTTTGGCTTCGGTCTGTCGGCGCGCGGTAATATCGCTGGAGATGCCAAAGGTTCCAATCACGTTTCCCTCTTCGTCGCGCAAAGGGACTTTTGTCGATGAAACCCAGTTGTCAGGTCTGTCAGGCCATGTTTCTTTCTCTTCAGTCCGTAAGGGTTGATTCGAACGGATGATGGCTTGTTCATCTTCGAAGGCCTGGCGAGCATGGTCTTCGGTAAAGAAATCGAAGTCTGTCTTGCCCACCATTTTCGATGGATCCGATACGCCAAACGACTTGGCCATCGCCGCATTGGCCAGCAAGAATTGGCTTTTGCTATCCTTGAAGTAAACGTGGTCCGGGAGCGTGTCCATCAGGGCTTGCAGCAGTGAGTGCTCATGCGCGAGCTCCTTTTCCGCCTGTCTGCGTTCGGTGATGTCTTCTCCGGTGCACAGGACGCCTACGATTTGTCCCGCCGCGTCGTTCAGTGCAGATAAACGCCAGGCGATCAAACGCTGATGCCCCTTGCCGTCAAGGATCGCGTGTTCCGATTTTGCCTCGCCCGATTGACTATCCCCGGTGACAATTAGTTGAAACGCGCGGAGTGCCGCTTCGGCTTCGGCCGAGAGTGGGACAAAGTACTTGAACCAACGCTTCCCGAGAAGTTCGCTCTCGCTTTGTCCGAGGATCGCGCATCCGGCACGGTTTGCCATCGAGACACGGCCTTCGTTATCCAGCGCAATGAAGATCGTCTGCACGATATCGAGATAGTGCTGGTTGCGATCGCGCGCGTTATGCAACTGATGGGTGGCGAAAAGAAGCTCCTGTTTCTTTTCCTCAAGCAGCCGCTCAGCTTCCTGGCGCGCTATGCGCTCCTGTTCAAATTGCTGCTGAAGTCGTGCGAGTTCTTTGTCGCTCATGTTGATCTGCTGGCGGAGATTCGTGGATCGATCCTGTATTCGGTTCATCGGAAAAAGCTCGCCCGAGTGCTGACAGGCATGGTGACGAGGATATTGCAGACAATGCAGACAATGGAGAAAGACGGTAATGCATCACTCAATGTCGAAAAAGTCGCAACGATCAGCGTAAAAAACCCAATACACCGACTTTACGACAATTGAGTTAGCTTGTCAGCCAGCAATTATTCTTTCTGCCAATTGGAAACATAGCGTTTCCGGGCATTGCTCAAATGGCGATGCATGGCGGAGCGCGATGCTTTGGCGTCACCGCTCTTGACCGCTTCGAATATTTCGCGGTGCTCGATTATCGCTCGTTGCCATACCGCTTCGTTATGGAAGTGATTCTGCAAGCGAATGTAGAGCGGAGACTGGCGCATGACCCAGAGCGTTTCCATGGTCTGCACCAGCGCACTGTTGCCGGTGGCTTCGGCCAGGCTGAAGTGAAACTGGTGGTCGTAATCCAGATGCTTCGGATTGCTTGCCGAGCAGCACACCATGTCGCCCATGATGCGGGCCATCGTCGCGATCAGTTCTGGAGACGCCTGTTTGGCGGCGAGCGCCGCGACCTCCGGTTCGATCAGATCGCGCGCGTACAGAACTTCGAGCGGTCCAGGGGCGGGCAGTGCGCTAATGTTGGCGGAAACGGGCACGGATGTTTCGCCTTGCGCTTGGGCATTATCCTGGCGTTCCAGAACGAACACGCCGGTACCGCCACGGATCGCGACCCAACCTTCTACCTCCAGCGCAATCAACGCTTCGCGAACACTCGGGCGGCTCACACTCAGCTGCACGGCTAGCAGACGTTCGGCGGGCAGACGCTGTCCGGGTTTGTATTCGCCGGCTTCGATCAAGCGGATGATCTGATCGGCAATCTGGCGATAAAGCCTCCTGTTTTCGATGGTTTCGATGGGCATTGCTGTTCCTGAGGTTTGAATTTTATTTGGGCCGACTGGCCTTACCAGTTAGCCTTGCACGAGCGCAATTTACTGTCAAGACAATTGACAAGATTGTGCCGAAAATCTTCGAAATGGAGGTGCCCGGCGGTACGCTTCAGCAATATGCTTGCCACGTCTTCTCCATGGACATAGCATGCAGGCCTTATGTCCCCGAACCTTAATGAGAGTGCCAGTTCCGAAACCACGGTAATCCTGCGTCGGCTGATCGTCATGCGCTGGTGTTTGCTGGCGGGGGAAATTGCGGCCATTCTGGGTCTGCCGGCGCTGCTCGATATTCCGCTGCCACGCTGGCCGATGCTCCTTGTTGTTGGCTTGCAGGTGCTTGCCAACGGGCTGGCGGCACGTCGGCTCCGGTGCGCCATTTCCATGGGCAATGCTCAGCTTTTTGGGCAACTGGTGCTGGATATCGTCGCACTTTCGGTTTTGATGTTTTTCAGTGGTGGTGCGGCCAATCCGCTTATCTCTCTGCTCTTGCCACCGGTGGCCATTGCCGCGCTGGCCTTGCCGGCCCGCCTGGTGGGCGGTATTGCCGGCCTGGCGGTGGCCGCGTATTCACTGCTCAATCTTGTTTATCTGCCGCTGCCGATTGTTGATGCCGGGCGCGCTGCCAGCCTTCACTTGGCCGGCATGTGGTTCACCTTTGTTGTTTCGGTCGCCATGCTGGCGTGGTTTATTGTGCGCATGACGGCCTCGATCCGGCGGCGCGATGCCGAACTGGCCGATGTTCGTGAAAAATCGCTGCGTGACGAGCGAGTGATTGCGCTCGGTGCACTCGCCGCCGGTGCGGCGCATGAACTTTCCACGCCGCTGGCAACCATGGCTGTCGTCGCCGGAGAGCTCGAGCACGATGCGGCGCTTGGCGAGAATGCACGTGCCGATATCGTCCTGCTGCGCAAGCAGATCGCGGCATGCAAGGAAATCATTAGTCGTCTGGCCGAACAGGCGGGAGCCCAGCGTCTTGATTCGGCCGGCTCGACACGAACAGATCGATGGCTGGCCGATGTGCATCAGCGCTGGCTGGAACTTCGTCCGAACGTCACAAGCGAGTTGGAATTGACAGGCAATGCGCCAGCGCCGTGGGTCATTACCGATACAACACTTGAACAGGGCCTGCTCAATCTGTTCAATAATGCCGCCGATGTCGGAGCCGCAGTTGATGTAGTGGTGGACTGGAACAGCGAGTGGCTGACGATTGAAGTTCGCGACAAAGGCCCGGGGTTTGCTCCCCATGTTCTGGAGAAAGCTGGTCGGGCACCGTTTCCGGGGCATGCCGGCGGCAGCGGCATCGGTCTCTTTCTTGCACAGGCCGCCATTTCCCGCCTGGGTGGCCAGCTCACCTTGTTCAATGATGGCGGCGGTGTCGCACGCATAGAGCTGCCGGCAAGAACGAACACCTGAAAGCTGCCAATGAAAAACATTCTTGTCATTGACGACGACGAAACCTTCAATGCCGTGCTGACGCGTGCGCTGAACCGGCGCGGGCTTGACGCCGAAGGCGCCACCGACACTCAGGCCGCACTCGCGTTGGCACAGAACAAACGACCATCGCGCGTGGTTCTGGATCTTAATCTGGCCGGCAGTTCAGGGCTGGCCCTGATCGAACCGCTGCTGGCAATGAACCCCGAATGCCGCATTGTCGTACTTACCGGTTATGCCAGCATCGCCACCGCAGTCGATGCCATCAAGCTGGGCGCGGTACAGTATCTGGCCAAGCCGGTCGATGTTGAGGCCATCCTGGCCGCGTTCGAAGCAGCTGATCGACCCAATACGGAAGAGGCGCCGAATTCCGAGCCGCTCTCGGTAAGCCGTCTGGAATGGGAGCACATCCAGCGTGTCCTGCATGAAAACGGCGGCAATATCTCCGAGACTGCGCGGGCGCTCAAAATGCATCGGCGAACGTTGCAGCGCAAGCTGGCCAAGCGGCCGGTGAAGTCGTAGTTGTTACTCGGCACATCAAACCGGTAGGGTGTGCAAATCCCATTTGCGCACGCGGGACCATGTCGGCACAGTCTTCCGCACGCGTTCGCAAACCTTTTGGTTTGCAAACCCTACGGGCCAGAGAGCCAACGAATACGGGCTTCTCGCAAGGCGCCTTCGATGCCAGCAATGACATTTGACAGTCGATGAAAGGGCGAGGATAGTTGATCGCCTGTATCGCCTGTACATCACATCGCGGAGTCCGGTTTGAACCCTGTTCGTTCTTGATCCGCATATCAGTTCTTTTTTGGGGAGCCATCATGAAAAAACAATTGTCGTTTGTCCTGCTTGCCGCATTGACACTGGCTGCGCCGCCAAGCATTGCCGCGCCAGCGGTCGCTAAAAACGTCATCTTCCTGCTGACTGACGGCACCGGACCTGAAGCCTGGCCGCTTGCGCGGTGGGTCAAGGGAAGTCCCCTGGCGGTTGACAGCATCCTGACCGGAGCGGTCCGCACCTACGGTGCCGATTCCATCATCACCGACTCAGCTCCCGGTGGCTCAGCTTTCGCCACCGGATTCAAAGGGTCTGACAAGGGAATCGCGGTTGCGCCATGGAACATCACGATTGATGCCGCCAAGACCGATCCGGCAAACAAATACCGTCCTCTAGCCACCTTGATTGAAGGGGCACGGCTGACTGGCCGAGCGACTGGCATGGTCGCCACCTCCAACGTCCAGCATGCAACGCCGGCCGCGTTTTCGTCGCACTGGCATGACCGTGGCAACTACAACGAAATCGGCGAGCAGCAGGTTTTTCAGGGAATCGACGTGGTTCTTTCGGGCGGCGGGCAGTATCTTCTCCCCAAGGAAATCGCCGGTGGAAAAAGAGAGGACAAGGAAAATCTCGTCGATGTCATTCAGTCGAAAGGCTATGCCTATGTAACGGACAAGTACGCCATGTCCTCGGTCCATACTGGAAAGATCTGGGGCGCTTTTGCACCCGACGCCATGGCCTATGACGTGGATCGTGCGGACCTCGCCCGCATGGAGCCATCGATTGATGAGATGACCTCCAAGGCCATCGAACTGCTCTCCAGCAGTCCAAATGGCAAGAAGTCCGGCTTCTTCCTTTTTGTCGAAGGCTCCAAGACGGACTGGGCGGCGCATGCGAATGACCCGGCGGGCGTTGTCTCTGAGTTGCTGGCCTTTGACAAGGCCGTTGGTGCTGCCCTCGATTTCGCCAAAAAGAACAAGAATACCCTCGTCGTCGTGGTTTCGGATCATGGCACGGGCGGCCTTTCCATCGGCACGGTCGAAGACAAGAACTATTCGATGACCGACGACGACAGCGTCGTCGGCCCCATGCGCAAAGTGAAGAAGAGCGCCGAGGGCCTCGACGCATTGCTCAAGGGTGAGCCTGCACCGGATCGCATCAAGAGCGTGCTGGCCGGGGAGTGGGGGATCAATGATCTTTCGGACGGCGAACTCAAAGCCATCGTTGATCTGGTTGCTGCCAAGAAGCCGACCATGCCTGCCACGGTGAGCGCCCTCTCGCGGCGTGCCCGGCTGGGTTGGACCACGAATGGTCATACCGGCGCGGACGTCTACCTGTTCTCCTACGGCCCAGGTCGGCCGACAGGTCTGGTAGAGAATACCGACGTGGCGATGTCCATGGCCAGCGCGATGAAGGTGGACTTCGGCAAGCTCAACAAACGACTGTTCGTGGATGCTATGGAGACGTTTTCTTCCATGGGCTATCAGGCGAGCATTCAAAAGACCGATCCAGCCAACCCGGTATTGCTCGTGACCAAGGGGGATGCCAAAGCCGAACTTCCGCTTTCCCGGAATACGCTGAAGATCGGCGAAAAGACCAGGGATCTCGAAGGAATTGTCGTGCTCGCCGACAAGCTGGGTAAGGTCTATGTCCCTCAGCAAGCGATTGATGTAGTGAAGGCCAGTCTCAAATAATCAGGATGAACTTTTGTCGTCTCCCCGCAGATTCGGTGGGGAGACGGCAAAACAGCCGGTGGAAGCGTGGCGCTTAATAAAACGGCTGGTCTGGAAGCCAATGAATACGGGAGCCTCGAAGCCTGTGGCCGCAAGAGTGAATATCCATGCGGCTTCCAGGCATGGTTACTCGAAGATCGTTTATCTGCGGTCGTTTCGAGTTAGTAGGTTGGCTCTGCATTTCCTTCGGTCAGGCTGAGCTTGCGAAGCCCAACATCGGCGCTGAATGTTGGGCATGCTCTGCATTTCCGATGGTCACCTTGCGTCAGCCCAGCCTACACACTTTACGTCACCAAGCTTTTCCAGGTTTATCTACGGGTATTTCAAGCCGGGGTCAAATCGGCGCTTCGAATAGAAACGGAACAGCAATGCGCTGTCGTCCGGTTTCGATCACCAGCGTTGCCCGCCAGGCCATGCGGCCGGTGACGCAGACGGGAAGTATCGTCTCGGCGGTATAGCGTCCGTCGCCAGTGGCAACAAGCGCCTTGCGGTTGAAACCCATGTTCATATCCACGCCGGCAAGGTCGAATTCAAGCTTGCTGGCGTGGATGCCTGTCATCAAAACGCTGACCTGGACGGGCTTCATGACCGGAATCGGATGCGGTGTCAAACTCAGTTCGATACGGCCGCCACCCGGAATATCCGCATGGCAGGCCTGCGTGTGCAGGTCGCACCCGGCCGCCGGCTCGACCGTCAGATCGCCCTTGGCCAGCAGCAAGGGCGAATATTTGTAGCCGACCACAGCGATGATCGCCAGAGCCAGAATGATGGAGAGATCAACAAGGGAAAATGGATTGCGCATGACGCCAAGCATCGCCGAATCAGCCCGTTCCTGCAATGGGTGTGACAAAATGTCGCAGGCTTCGATACGACAAGACAGACTAGGATTGGGGCCTGAAATGTGATTGCTTGCGATGGCTTGGAGTGGTGTTCTAGTTCGGCCACAAGCCGACAGACATGAGAAGGCCCTACAGCGGAAATTATTCGCTCGCGGTTATTGGTCCAAGCAAGAATTACTAACGCCTCTCCACGGGAGTAATGAATATGAGACTCGGCATCATCCTTGAAACGAATGAGCCGGAAAAGGCATGGAACGGGATTCGGCTTGCCAACACGGCACTCAAGCGCGGCCATGAAGTCAAACTATTCCTGATGAGCGCGGGAGTGGAGGCTGAATCCATAACGCACGAAAAATACAATGTGCAAGAACAGCTTTCTGACTTCGCGGAGAATAAAGGGATAATTTGACTTGTGGGGCATGCATTAAGGGGCGAAATCAAAATGCCTCTGAGGTCTGCCCAATATCAACGATGATTGATTGCCTTGCCATGGTTGAATGGGCTGACAAGGTCGTTACTATTTAGTGCCTAACGCTGTCCATTTGCTCCGTAGCTTGTAGGTCTCAATAATCATTCTAGCGAATTGTCGGCAGAGGCCGCCAAGCATTGACGTTGAAGATCTGATTTTTTTGACGTTAAGGACGGCTTAAGTTCGAAACCCGATGAGTCGATCATCATCCTGAAAAGCATATATTCCAATCGCCCTGATGCCATTACGCCGCAGCACATTTGTTGTCCTCCTGCTCCTATCGGGAACCGCCGTTCTTGGGTTCTCGTTCGCTGATGCGGCGAGACTGCGCGTGCGCCATGCACCGGCCGCCGTGCTGAAACAGGACATCGTGAGCCGTCTTCAACTCACCGACCTGTGCCTCTTCACCGAAGCGCGCTACACCCGTCACCCCTCGCAGGCTGATCTGCATTCGGCCTTCATGGATCATCCGCTCGCCTTCGAACATTTCCCGACCGGGTCGCTGATTTCACCGCCAGCGCACTTGACCAAAGCCTATGAAAATCTGGATCGAAAAACAGAAATACCTGATTGACTACACGCTGGCCTCGCTGGCACGGCGCAAGGCGAAGAACGTCGGGCTGCTTGTCGTCTATGCGCTGCTGGTGTTCGTGCTGGCGTCAGTGATGTTGTTCACGCATGCCTTGCGCCACGAGGCGCGAACGGTTCTGGATGGCGCGCCGGAGGTTGTTCTGCAGCGCATGGTGGCCGGGCGTCATGATCTGATTCCACCGGGCTATCTCGAACGGCTCGGACGCATTCGCGGCGTGCAGAGCCAGGAGGGCCGGCTCTGGGGGTATTACTACGATCCGGTGGTGAAGGCGAACTACACTTTCATGGCGCCGAACAAGGAGGAGATCGCGCCCGGCAGTATCGTGGTCGGGCCGGCGATGGCGCGGGTGCGCGGGTTGGCGGCAGGTGATGTACTGACGCTGCGCGCGTACACGGGTACGCTGACCCGCTTTTCCGTAGCGCGCATCCTGCCGCAGGCGTCGGAACTGGTCAGCGC
>JAIFNM010000039.1 GCA_020047725.1 Betaproteobacteria bacterium | reverse complement strand
TGACTCAAATCCGTCTCCACGTCAACTCCGTAGTTCCCGCAATTTTCAGCGCAAACTACGGATGCACAAACGCTGCTGACTCTGGGAACATGCTGATCTAGCGGGGTGATGCAGAATCGATCTCCCCTTGTGTGAAACGAAATCGCATGAGGAACAATCGTGATCAACACTATCCAGACTCCATCGAGACCTAGAGATCCGCCCGCATGCTCGTTCACCATCCGCGGCGTCCATACTCGAGAAGCGCTGGCGCGTTTCGCGGGTGACGAGGATCGCTACCGCCACTGGCTGATTGAATTCATCACGCACGGCCCGGCAGTAGCCTCACAGATCCGCCTGGCCATCAACGATGGTTCACGGGACGCGGCCATCAGGCTGGCACACTCGTTAAAGGGGCGAACGGGAATGCTCGGCATGCTCGAGTTGCATTCCATTACCCTATCTCTGGAAACGACCCTGACGAACAACGAACCGACGGCAATCTGGCTTGAAGAACTGGATCGTACGGTCGATGAAATGGGCAAGGCGATAGCCGCCGAGCTAGTTGAGCCGCTCACCTGAACTAGAATCCGACGCAGCACAGGATGGTCAACACGTACCAAGCACATTGAGTGAGGAACTAAATGAGTTCGACTTTCAAGGTCTTTGCCGTCGACGACGACCCGATGATTCTGGATATCATTCAAGCCATTCTCGAACCGGACTGCCAGATCAAGCTGTTTTCCAGTGCCGAGGACTGCCTGGCGCAACTGCAATCGGAAACGCCTGACCTCTTTTTGCTCGATATCAGCCTGCCCGGCCTCGACGGCTACAGCCTTTGCCGCCAGATCAAGGATGACTCAAGCCTGCGCAAGATCCCGGTGATTTTTGTCTCAAGCCACGACACGATCGAAGAGCGCATCAAGGGCTACGACGCAGGCGGTGAGGATTTCATCGTCAAGCCTTTCGAGCCCGAAGAATTGTTGCGCAAGTTGAAGGTGGCGCAAAGCATTGTGCTCAGTCAACGCTCGCTGGCCGGGCAACTCGAAGACGCCGAGATGCTTTCCTCGCTGGTCATGGCCAGCATGGATGAGACCGGCATTCTTCTGCAGTTCATGAGCAAGCTGATTGCCATGGAAAGTGCCGAAGAAATCGCCACCGGCGTGCTCGAACTGATGCAGCGCTACCGGCTCGACAGCGTGGTGCAAACTCGCATAGGAAGCGATACGCAAACGCACAGCACGGCAGGGAGGAACCTGCCGCTCGAGGTCGCGGTAATCGAGCATGTGCGCAATCAGGGACGCATTTTCGAATTTCGCCGACGCAGCGTGCACAACTTCGAGCGCGTAACGCTGATGGTCAACAACCTGCCGCTTGAAGATCCGGATTTCTGCGGCCGCCTGCGCGACCACCTTTCCGTCGCCGCGCAGGGCGTCGACTCACGTCTGAAGGCGATAAAAACCGAAACGTCGAGCCGGCGGGCTCAGGAAGGCATCCTCTCTGCCCTCGAGGATGTCGGCAACACGATCATGGAATTGCGTGATGCACATCAAAACAACTCCGCCGCCAGTTCCAAACTCATCGTTGACCTGCAAGAAACCCTGCTGAACTCGTTTTACCGCTTGGGCCTGACCGACAATCAGGAGAAATTCCTGCAAGACATGGTCGGCGACTTCATAAACCGGATGGTCGCTCTGCTCAATCAAGGCGAACAAACGCAGGCTGCGCTAGAACGTCTAAACAGCAAGCTCGGACAACTGCGAAATTTCTAAGACGGATGAGAGGTAAACCTTGGACTACGCCAGTCTGCCGGTAAAAGACCTTGAACGTTACGCCCGCGTCGTACAGCCGGGCGCCTGGGTCGTCGACACCGAAAAACCCTTGTCCACACTGCTCGGCTCGTGCGTCGCTGTCTGTCTGTTCGATCCGATGCTCAAGATTGGCGGCATCAACCATTTCATGCTCCCGGACATGGGCCGCAGCAAACACGGGGACGTTGACTCGATGTTGTCCGGCAACTTCGCCATGGAAGCCCTGCTCAATTCCCTGCTCGGCAAGGGCGCCAAGAAGATCCGCCTGCAAGCCAAGGCCTTTGGCGGCGGAACGATCATCGATACCGACGGCGGCTCACTGAGCATCGGCATGCGCAACGCGAACTTCGCCAAGGAATGGCTAGCGCGCGAGGGCATTCCGCTGAAATCCTCCGATTTTCTTGGCCCATGGTCACGAAAGATCATCTTTCTCCCGTTCAACGGCGAAGCCTTTTGCAAACGCCTGGTCACCAATATGGCCAACGCCGAGGTCATCGCCCGTGAAGAACGTGCCTACGCTGAAACGCTGCTGCAAAAACCGAAGGCCACCGAAAACAAGATCGAGCTCTTCTGATGATTGAAACCACCATTACCAACCAGGAATTCGGCCTCTTTCAGCGGCTGATCTACAAGATTGCCGGCATCAGCCTGAGTGATGCCAAAAAAGTCCTGCTCGTCGGCCGACTGACACGACGGCTTTCCCAATACGAACTTGCCAGCTTCGGCGATTATTACCGGATGCTGGCCTCCGGCAATTACCCGGAAGAAGTGCAGACCATGGTCGATCTGCTGACAACCAACGAAACCTACTTCTTCCGCGAACCCAAGCACTTCGACTTCCTGCGCAACGAAGTCATCGCTAAACGTACCAGCCCGGCCACCTTCCGCGTCTGGAGCGCCGCCAGCTCAAGCGGCGAGGAGGCCTATTCGATCGCCATGACGCTCGCCGAAGCGCTGCCCAACAAACCATGGGAAATCGTCGGTTCGGACATCAGCACCAAAGTCCTGGCCAAGGCCGTCTCCGGTCATTACTCGCTGGCGCGTACCGAAGGCATTCCTCCCGGGCACATGCAAAAATACTGCCTGAAAGGAATCCGCTCGCATGCCGGCACTTTCCTCATCCGGCCGGAGTTGCGCCAGAAAACCAGCTTTTTCCAGATCAACCTGATGCATCCGGTTGAAGCCGACATCGGCGAATTCGACGTTATCTTCCTGCGCAATGTAATGATCTACTTTGACCCCGAGACCAAGGCCAAGGTCGTACACAACCTGCTGCCCCGGCTCAAAGCGGGAGGCTACTTGATCATCGGCCATTCGGAAACGCTCAACGGCATCACCGACCGCGTTGTCAGCGTTCATCCCACGATCTACCGCAAGCCATGATCGCCAAGCCACATGCACCAGACAACGTCAAAACCGTCGTCCTCGGTGCCGGCGATTTCCACTTTGGCAGCGGCCACACGCGCATCTCGACCCTGCTCGGCTCCTGCGTGTCGATCACGCTCTGGCACCCGCGCAAACACATCGGCGGTATGTGCCACTACATGATGACCGAACGCAATCGTCCTCCTGATGCGGCACCTGATGGCCGCTACGCCAGCGAAGCCTTTGAGCTCTTTTTGCAGCACGTCGAGAAGGCCGGCACCCGCCCGTCCGAATACCAGGCCAAACTCTTTGGTGGAGCCAACATGTTTTCCGGCGGCAAGAGCGGTGCGATGGAAATTGGCTCACGCAACATTGAGTACGGCAGAAAACTGCTGAACTCACGAAATATCGCGTTGATGGCCGAGCACGTCGCCGGCAGCGGGCGCCGCAAGCTGCATTTCGACATCTGGAGCGGCGATGTCTGGCTGTCCTTCCCCGAAGGTGAAGGTGCCGAAATCAGGAATGGCTATGGCGGATAAGATCAAGGTGATGATCGTTGATGACTCCGCCGTCGTGCGCCAGGTCGTTTCACAGGCGCTGGCGGGCGATCCTGGCATCGAGGTCATCGCCACCGCCTCCGATCCCATCTTCGCGCTGGAGAAGATGCGCTTGAAGTGGCCCGACGTACTGATCGTCGACATCGAAATGCCGCGCATGGACGGCATCACCTTCCTCAAAAAGATCATGGCCGAGCACCCAACACCGGTCGTCGTCTGCTCTTCGCTGGCCGAACAGGGAGCGCAAGCCACCTTTGCAGCGCTGGCGGCCGGTGCCGTATCCATCATCACAAAGCCCAAAATCGGCCTGAAAAGCTTTCTCGAAGACGCCTCCAACGACATTATTCATGCGGTTTACAGTGCAGCCAAAGCCAACGTTCGTGCCCTGCGTGCAGGCGCAGTCAATACACTGTTCCATGCCGCGCTTGATCGCCCCAAACTCTCGGCGGACGTCATGCTCAGTGCGGATTACAATCCTGCGCTCAATCGCACCACGGATCAGGTCATCGCCATCGGCACGTCGACCGGTGGCACACAGGCGCTCGAAGTTGTCCTCACGCGATTGCCGGCCACCAGTCTCGGGATTGTCATCGTGCAGCACATGCCGGCGGTGTTTACCGCCATGTTTGCCGAACGACTGAACAACCTTTCGCAGATCGAAGTGCGCGAAGCGCAGAACGGTGACCGCGTCATTCCCGGCCGCGCGCTGATCGCACCTGGCGGCAAGCACATGATGCTCAAGCGCAGCGGCGCACAATACGTCGTCGATGTCGCCGACGGCCCGCTGGTCAATCGTCACAAACCGTCGGTCGACGTCCTCTTCCGCTCGGTCGCCAAATTTGCCGGCGCCAACGCGCTCGGCATCATCATGACCGGCATGGGCGATGACGGCGCCCGCGGGCTCAAGGAAATGCATGACGCAGGAGCGAGAACCATCGCTCAGGACGAAGCCAGTTGCGTGGTTTTCGGCATGCCGAAGGAAGCCATAAAACTCGGGGCGGTCGATACCACCCTGCCGCTCGACCAGATTCCAGCCGCCATCTTCAATCACGGCATCAATCGCAACAAGGGAGTTCAATGATGGATGTTCGCTCAGCCCTAGCCGCCATCGAGGCCGACGCCGCACGCGGCGACATCGTTTTCCCCACCCACACCGAAATCGCCTTACGGGTGCAGCGCCTGCTCGATGACCCGGATTGCGCCATCGACGCGCTCGGCAAGCTGATCGCCGCCGAACCCATCCTCGCCACGCGCGTACTCAGCATCGCCAACTCGATTGCCTATAATCCGGGCGGCCGCAGCATTACCGAACTGAAAAGCGCCATCTCCCGCCTTGGCTTTGCTACCTTGCGCGCCCTCGCCGCCTCGATCATCGTGCGCCAGATGAAGGAGATGTCCAAAGCCGAAGAACACCGGGCACTGGCCGCCAAACTCTGGGAACACACCGCCCACGTCGCCGCACTCGCGCGCGTCATCGCCAAGCGCGTCACCCACCAGAACCCGGACGCTGCCTTCTTTGCTGGCATCGTGCATGAAGTCGGCAGCTTCTACCTGATCTCTCGCGCCAGCGCCTTTCCGGGCTTGATGACCAGCGATCTCGAGCTCTGGCACGGCGAAGGCGAAGCCAGCGTCGGCCGCGCCGTGCTGAAAGCGCTGGAAGTACCCGCTCACATTCTCGATGCCATGGAAACCCTGTGGTCCGGCTTTCTCGCCATGCCACCGACCTCGCTCGGCGACACCCTCCTGCTGGCCGACGAACTCTCGCCAATCGAATCCCCCATCGACGCCCTCGCCGGCATGAGCCGCAAAGAGATGGAGGTCGAGCTTGAAGTGCTGATCGACGACGAGACGCTCAGCTCAATTCTCGCCGAATCGGCGGAAGAAGTGGCTTCGCTTAGTGCGGCGCTGAAGGGCTGAGCATTTCGTCGCACTGGACAGCATGGGTCTGCGCAGCAAGCAGAACGGGCATCTTCAAGCCTAATATCCGAAGACCCGCATGAATATTGCCTCTCCGGGCCATGCACCCGTAGACCGCCATTTCAAGAGCGTTCCAGTTCGTAGGTTGGGCTGAGTATACGAAGCCCAAAACACGTTGCGTACGTTGTGGTTGATTGTCGGCACCAATCGTTCTGAAAAAGCGGGTTTTGATGAGTTTCCGAATCTTGGCCGGCCCTTCGACAGGCTCAGGACGAGCGGAACCTTTGTTTGTAGTTCCCCAATCCGCTCAGGACCAAGCGAGCCTCCTCACGATCTTCAGCATTCTCAACAAGACAATCTTCGTCGACATCTTCGATTCCAACGATTTCTTCAACCCTCCACGTCCGTTCGCCCTGTCGAAGGGCTTGGAGGTTCAGGACGTACTACTTTATACGGCAGAATATACAAATTGAAGCACTATAACATAGCAATTGATCTATTATGATAGATATATCAAGGATGCCACCATGCACTCAATCGTCGAGATTTTCGCCAATGGTCAATGGGTTCGAGCCGCTGAATTTACGCCACACGGGCGGTATAAGGCCACGTTCGAGTACCTGATCGACTACGTTTTTTCCGACAGTCCTTCGCCGGTCTCACTCTCATTTCCAGTCAACACCAAGCGATTTGGCATCGACAGCGAAACCGGCGCGCCCGAGTGCCCGGCATTTCTATTGGACCTGGTACCACAAGGGCGCGGAAGAAAGCTTCTGACACAAGAACTCGGGGTAGCAGATAGCGAAGATCAGGATCTGTCACTTGTTCAGCACGGGGCATTTAATCCGATAGGGAATCTCAGGATCGATACGGCGGTAGCGTTTTACAAGGATTGGCAAGAACGAAACCGAAACCACAGAACAGACGGGTTTACTTTTGAAGACATCATTACCCGAAAAGAAGAGTTTCTTGAGCACATCTGGATGCATGCCATGTACGCTGCAGGCACCACGGGCGTCCAGGGGGCGGCACCCAAGTTCTTGCTGACCCAGAACAAGGAAGGGCTCTGGTTTGCAGATGCAGCCCTGCCGGATGCTGAAGCAACGAAGCACTGGCTGGTCAAACAACCTCGCGGCACGCATGAAACGGACTACACCATTCTCCGCAATGAGGCTGCTTATTTGCGCGTTGCCGCCTGCTGCGGCCTGCGCACTGGGGGTAAGCCACTGCATGAAGGCGATATGCTGTTCGTCCCCCGCTTTGATCGTGCCATTGAAGCAAACGGCCTGCAACGACTGCACCAGGAGACACTTGCATCTCTTTGCGGAATGAGAGGCTTCGGCCTTACAGCCTCTTTGTTCTCACTAGTCGAGGGTTTTCGCAGACATGTAACTGACCCCGTCGCCGAGATTGTCGAGTTCATCCAGCGCGACATCTTGAACCTGGCGATGAAAAACACGGACAACCATGCCAGAAACACTTCCGTCCAAAGGCTTTCTGATGGAACGATCCAACTCACACCGATCTATGATTTTGCGCCAATGTATCTCGACCGCGAAATGATCCTGCGCGGCTGTCGCTGGAGCACACCGGAGCACCGCGACATCACCGACTTGTCAGCAATTATCGACAAGCTGAGCCTCTCTGGCACGGACAAGCAATACGTGGCGACCAGGCTACATGCCTCCTCCGGGACGATAGTCAACCTACCTGAAATCATGGCCGAATGCGGCGTCGACAGAGAAATCATCCAGCATTGCATGCCTTCTATTGATCAGCAGTTCCACCGGCTGGACGGGTGTGTTTGAACGTATTGGTTGCATTAAAAAACCAACAGCGCCGCAGCCATCGTGTAGGAGCCCAGTTTTACTGGGCGATGGGCGGTTGTGTTCCATCGCTGCAATCGCCCAGTAAAACTGGGCTCCAACAAAAACCGGTCGCCGCCGAGGAAGTCCCGAACCAGATTTTGCAGCGAACAACACTTTCAAACGTACCCGACTGGACGGAATTTAGCCATGGACAAGCGCCGCAAGCACATCGATCCGGAAGCCGAGAGACAACTTCGTACCCGGTTCTACGAAAATATCAAGGCCGGAAAACTCAACGTAGCAGACGCCGTGCGGGAAATGCGCCGTTTAAGCCGGCTGACTCAACCGGAGTTCGCCAGACACCGTGGGATCAGCCTTGGAGCGTTGAGGCAAATCGAAGCCGGCGAAGGAAATCCAACAATTGAAACGCTAGACAAGATTGGCTCGATATTTGGGCTTGAAGTCAGCTTCGTGGTGAAGCAGACGAACTGAAGCCGAGTCTTTCACCAAGCAACAACCAGATTCCAAGAGGCTAAAGCCCTTCGATCCTTTGCCGTTAAGAACTTTTCCATTTCCAGATAGAAACACCGTAATTACTCAGGCAGGCCGTCACGTTGAACGGAAAAAACTCAAGAATCATCGTCATGCCGGGCTTGACCCGGAATGACGGATTTCAACGGTATTTGGCAGTGCTACCTTGTCCTGGACGTATCCACCGGTTTAGCTCATAAGAAACAGATTTGTAAGCCACTGTTTTTTAAAGAGCGCCTGGCCCGCGCGCGGGGTTGGGAAGCTGAGTAGTTACGAAACTGAAAATGGAATTACTACGCCCGACACTTTCGCCGCACCCCACAAAGGAGACCCTCTTGCCATTCCATGAATTAACATTAGAATAGCCATATTAGCCATCTCATGAGTATCTCAAATGATCGCCGTCACCTCTGTAGAAGCACAAAGCCGCTTTGGCGAACTGATTGACCGTTCACAACGTGAACCGATCCAGGTAACCCGCCGGGGTCGTACTGTCGCCTATGTTGTATCCGAACACGACATGAAGGAACTGGTTGATATACACAAACGACGCGAAGAAGCCGCTCGCTGGTACTCAGCCTACCGTAAGGACATTGTTGGGCAACCAACGCTTGCCCTGAGTGACGAAGATATCAACCAGATTGTCCATGAACTTCGCTAGGCGCATCGTACTGGATACGGGCATATTGGTCAGCGCCGCCATTCGCCCGCAATCCATTCCTGCGCTGACACTTGAAAAGGCGTTGTTGCAATTCGAAGTCTGTGTCTGCCATGCAACGCTGCAGGAATTGGAAACGGTATTGCGGCGCTCCAAATTCGACCACTACCTGCCTGCTACACAACGGGAAGTCTTTATTGCCGGCTTTCGTGATCACGCCACATTGTTTGATGTCACGCAGGCCGTCAGCGACTGCCCTGACCCCAAAGACAATATATTTCTTGCCTTGGCCGATACCGCCATGGCCGAGCTGATCATTTCCAGCGACCCGCATCTCACCAACTTGCACCCCTGGCGCGGCATCCCGATCATGCCCCCATCCGCTTTTCTGGTCGGCATCCGCTGAGATCCCACGTATTTCCATTCCTGGGTGGGTCGAAGAAGGAACGCGTTTTCCAAGCAGAACCGACTAAAGTCTCGCTGCCAATCGCCGTTAAGAACTTACGCGGCCAGCTGTTAAAAGACTACTAAAGTTTCCCTTCAGCCGGCCGTAAGAGAATCTGTAAGTAAATGCATCACAAAACGGAACGGGCCGGCAGAACGCCGCAAGGCAAGTAAACGGGAACCCAAAGTCAATTTAGACAGGATAGGAGTTAAAAATGGCCTTAGTCATTAACACCAATGTTGCTTCACTGAACTCACAACGCAACCTGACCAAGTCGCAATCCGATTTGGCGCTTTCACTGCAACGCCTGTCTTCCGGCATGCGCATCAACAGCGCCAAAGACGACGCGGCCGGTATGGCCATCAGTGAACGTTTCACCACGCAGATCAGAGGCAATGCACAAGCGTCACGTAATGCCAACGATGCGATTTCACTATCGCAAACGGCTGAAGGCGCGATGAACGAAGTGACAAGTAACTTGCAGCGTATCCGCGAACTGGCTGTCCAGTCGCTGAATGCCACGAACTCCGGATCGGATCGC
>JAIFNM010000236.1 GCA_020047725.1 Betaproteobacteria bacterium | reverse complement strand
GACGAGAGTTTCTCGACCATGACTTCCGTCTGGTAGACGACGGCAACATTCTGCTCGGTCATGGACGCCACCTGCTCCACGTTCTGTGCCAGTAACGTCATGGCTTCCTGCTGTTCGTTGGAGGCGTGCGAGATTTCATTGACGCGCTGGATGGTGCCATTCATCTCGTTATTGATTTGCTGGAGTGCAGCCTGTGCCGAGTGCACCAGTGTGACGCCTTCTCCGACCTGCGTGGCACCCGCGCGCATGCCGTCGACGGCGAGTTTTGTGTCGCTCTGGATCATGCCGATCATGCTGCTGATTTCCTGGGTTGCCTTGCCCGTGCGCTCGGCCAGCTTTCGGACCTCGTCGGCTACTACGGCAAAGCCGCGTCCCTGTTCTCCGGCTCGCGCTGCTTCAATTGCTGCATTCAGCGCCAGCAGATTGGTCTGGTCGGCAATTTCCTTGATCACGCCGGCGATCTGGCTGATCTCGGCTGAGCGTTGGCCGAGTGTTTCAACCTTTTCGGCCGATGTCTTGACGGTCTCAGACAGCGATGTGATGGTGGCGCAGGCTTCGCCGGAACGTTCGGCACCAACACGTGATACTTCACCGGTGCTGATGGCAACTTCCTTGGTTGAGCGCGCATGTTCAGCAACTTCACCGATGGAAACCGTGACTTCTTCGACGGCGGCGGCTGCAGCCGAGGTCGCCTCGCTCTGTTTCTGTGCTGCCGCGAAAACCACCCGTATACCATCATCGACCTGCTTCGACGCGACACCGACTTGCTTGGCCGTGTCGGCCATGCCCTGCACGGTAGCCTGAATCGACGCTACAAAAACGTCCATCTGGTTGATCAGCGTACCGACCATGCCTGCGCGGTTCGAGACGATGCGCCGCTTGAGGTTGCCGGTTGACAATACCCCCTCGAGCCATTCGTTGGCTTCCCGGAGATCACGCACCAGGCCGGGTGTGAAGAACAGCAGGAAGTACAGTGCGTAAAGCACGCTGATTGCCATCAGTGTTTCGTGAATCCAGCCAAAATCAAGCTTGAAGATGACTTCGCTCAGATCGACTACGCCGAGAATCAGCACGAGCACAGCGATAATTCGCATCTGGTTGCGCAGCGAGACCAACGCCGTGATCCAAGCCGGCCGTTGTTTGATGATGCGCCCGTGTTCGACAGCGAGGTTTGTGGCTCCCGCGTTGATCTTCTGATAGGCCGCAGACGCTGCGGATATTTCTTCACGATCAGGCCGGCTGCGCACTGATTGGTAACCCACGATCCGCCCGTTTTCACGAACTGGTGTGACATTGGCGACGACCCAGTAATACCCGCCATCCTTGCGCCGGTTCTTGACGATTCCCCGCCATGGCCGACCGGCCTTGAGGTCTTGCCACATATCCTTGAATGCGGCTTCCGGCAGGTCCGGATGTGATGTTGCAGAACGCTTCGTTGGCTTCGGTGATGACGCCTTTCAGATCAGTTCGGGAATAGATGAACTGGTTTTCCGGGAGTTGAGTTTCGGCGTTTGTGACAGGCTGATTTCTACGCATTTTTCCCTCGCACTTAAAATTATTCAAGTAAACGGCGAACTGATGACTATTTGCTGACCGAAACAACCACAAACAAAATGCTCTCACCTCATGAAATCAATGTATATCCGTATTTTCCGCTGAATTTCAGAATATTACGGATACTTGAAAATTGGAACGGTCGACGCGACCCGCTTGTGTTTGGCCTTGTGCGAGAACTGGTCGGCCGGAAACACGCGGATCTGACTTATTCCCAGCGTGCTTTCGAGAAATAGAACATGGCGACTCCAATCCCGGTGAGCACCGGTTCCGCGTAGGGAATATACGGTGAGAAAATGAGTCCGACGATGAAGGTCGGCAAGCTGAAAATGAAGGCGTGCGGGTAGCGCAGGCCGAAACAAAAATGCACCAGCTTTTCAGGTAACCACTTTGCTAGTTGGGGGTTCAGGCCCATGGTTCTGTTTCTCCGACTGAGGATGATGGATGTTTATCAATTTGCCAGCAACTGTATCGACTGCGTTCGATGCTGTCCACCGGAACACCGCATCCAGATTGCCTTGCAGCCATGTGTCGGATGAAGATCGCCTGTTTACGCGCGTCTCGAGCCGGTCGTGTGTTGCGGAACAAGGCAGCAAGGGCAAGTGGGTTAAACTCCCATCTTCCCGTTAAGCACGTCGCCCCCAATGCCTGAATCCAGCTATCTCGCCCTGTTCCTGATCGGTCTTCTCGGTGGAACGCATTGCATCGGGATGTGCGGCGGCATTGTCGGTGCGCTATCGATGGGCGCTGGTTCGCGGCCTTCCCTGCATCTGGCGTACAACGTCGGGCGTATCGTCAGTTACGGCGTTGCTGGCGCCATCGCTGGTGCTCTGGGGGGCGCGAGTCTTGCGCTTTCCGGCCAGTTGCCAGTGCGTATCGTCCTTTTTGTGCTGGCCAACCTGATGCTGGTGGCGCTTGGCCTGTATCTGATGGGCGCAACGCGCGCGCTAGCCTTCACCGAGCGTTTTGGACAGAAGCTTTGGCGGCATCTGCAGCCGCTTTCAAAACGTTTCCTCCCGGCGCGAACGATCGCACAGGCTTTTCCGCTTGGTCTGGTGTGGGGCTGGCTGCCGTGTGGTCTGGTCTATAGCGCCCTGGTCACGGCACTGACTAGTGGTTCGGCGCTAAGCGGCGCGGGAATGATGCTGGCTTTTGGCGTGGGAACCCTGCCCAATCTGCTGCTCGCTGGCCTGCTCGCCGTTCGGCTGAACGAATACGTGGCCAAACCGGTCGTACGGTTAACGGCTGGACTGCTTGTTCTTGCCTTTGGCCTGTGGGGCCTGTTTGCTGCAATGCGCCTGATTGTTCAGGTGTAGGAAAGTCATGTCGAATCTGTCTGAAGCATCTGAATCCGTCCAGCGTCTTGATCTCCCGCTCAGCGGGATGACCTGCGCGGCGTGTGCCGCGCGCATCGAGAAAGTGCTCAATCGCCTTCCCGGCGTGGTAGCCAGCGTCAATTTTGCTTCCGAGCATGCGCGCGTCGAGTTGTCTTCAAGCGAGACTTCGCCACAGCAGTTGGTGTCGACCATCGAAAAAGCGGGCTTCAGCGTTCCGCTGCAAACCCTTGAACTCGGTATTGAGGGGATGACCTGTGCCGCCTGTGCAACGCGCATCGAGAAGGTGCTCAGCCGACTGCCGGGGGTCGAGGCGGCAGTCAATCTGGCGTCGGAACGCGCGCGGGTGCGCTATCTGCCCGGTGTCGCCGATCCGGCTCAGGTGCTTGCTGCGATCAATCGGGCCGGTTTCGTCGGGCGGGTGGCCGATGACCGCTCGCGCGAAGAAGAAAAGGCCAGAAAACTGGCGATCTATAAGGCCGAACTGCGTCGTTTCTGGATCGCGGCGGCACTGACGCTGCCACTGGTGGCGCAGATGGTAACGATGTTCAATGGCGCGACCTTGAGCGGACATGGCCATCAGGATCTTCTGCCGCGCTGGATTCAGCTCGTTCTGGCGACGCCGGTGCAGTTCTGGATTGGCTGGCGTTTTTACGACGGAGGCTGGAAGTCCCTGCGAAGTGCAGGCATTCGTGGCGCCAACATGGACGTGCTGGTCGCGCTTGGCACCAGTGCGGCGTATTTCTTCAGCCTGATCGTCACGCTGGGTGACCTCCATGGCTTGCCGGTGTATTTCGAGGCCTCGGCAGCGGTCATCACGCTTGTTTTGCTTGGCAAGTTGCTCGAAGCGCGGGCCAAGGCCAAAACGACGGCGGCCATGCCTGCAGCCGAAAACGGCGCGTGTCGAACGCGACGGGAAACTGCTTGAGCTTGATGTGGCGCTGCTGATTCCAGGCGACATTTTCATCGTCCGGCCGGGCGAGAGTTTGCCGGTGGACGGCGAAGTAGTCGAAGGGGCGTCGAACGTCAATGAAGCGATGCTTACCGGTGAGAGCATGCCCGTTGGCAAGCAAGCTGGCGACCGCGTGTTTGCTGCCACGGCCAACGGCGAAGGCATGCTGCGTTGTCGCGCCACAGGCGTTGGCGAACACACCCTGCTGGCCGGCATCATCCGCATGGTCGCTGAGGCGCAAGGCTCCAAGGCGCCAGTGCAAAGGCTGGCGGATCGCATCTCGGCGATCTTCGTCCCGGTGGTTTGCGGCATTGCCTTGCTCACCTTTGCCGGCTGGTGGTTTTTCGGTGGTGTGTTCAGCATGGCCTTGATCAACGCGGTTGCCGTGCTGGTCATCGCGTGCCCCTGTGCACTCGGGTTGGCGACCCCGACGGCGATCATGGTCGGGACAGGGCAGGGCGCACGTGCGGGAATTCTGGTGAAGAATGCCGAAGCACTGGAGCACGCCGAGAAAATAAGCGTACTGGCCGTCGACAAGACGGGAACGCTGACGCGCGGCGAGCCCTTCGTTACCGACTTGCTGCCGCTGGCGCTTGATGCCGATCAGGCCTTGACCTTGGCCGCTGCGCTGGAGCAGGGTTCGGAGCATCCGCTGGCGCGTGCGATCCTTAAACGCGCTCAGGCCGAATCCTTGCCGAAACTCACCAATTTCCGGGCGATTCCCGGAAAAGGCGTTGAAGGTACGGTTGGCGAACGCGTCCTGCAGCTTGGATCGCCGGAATGGTTTGCTGGTCTCACGCTGCCAAACGATCAAATTGCCGCCTTGCAAGGCAAGGGCAGGACCGTGGTCGTGCTGGTCGAAAACACAAGCGCGCTGGCGCTTTTCGCCATCGCCGATCCGCTCCGTGAATCTTCCATCGCCGCCGTAGCCCGGTTGAAAGCCATGGGGCTCCACATCGTAATGCTGACCGGCGATAATGCGGTGACGGCCGCGGCGATCTCTGCCGAAGCTGGTATCGACGACTTTCGTGCCGGTATTCTGCCTGGCGACAAGGCAGCGGCTGTTGATGCGCTCAAAGCCGAAGGCCGGGTCGTGGCGATGGTCGGCGACGGCATCAACGATGCTCCGGCGCTGGCCGCCGCCGACGTCAGCTTCGCGATGGGTGCCGGTTCGGATGCGGCCATCGAGGTAGCCGACGTGACTCTCGTGCGCAGTGATCTGCAAGGCGTCGCCGATGCCATCCTGCTTTCACGTGCGACGCTCGGGAAAATCCGGCAGAATCTCTTCTTCGCATTTATCTACAACGTCCTGGGAATTCCGCTGGCGGCGATGGGCATGCTCAATCCGGTGATCGCCGGCGCGGCAATGGCCATGAGTTCGGTGTCGGTGGTTTCCAACTCCCTGCTGCTCAAACGTTGGCGGTCAGGGAACAACAAGCAGAACTGAGAGGTAGCTATGGAACAGATCGTTATGGGTGTCGGCGGCATGAGCTGCCAG
>JAIFNM010000213.1 GCA_020047725.1 Betaproteobacteria bacterium | reverse complement strand
AGTTCGCGTGAAACCCAGAATCCGTCATTCATCGGAATGGGTGTGCTCTAAATCGTCCATTGAAACTCTTACCTGGCCGGAGCCTCCCGTATCAGCATGATCGTACTCATGGTCGCGTTCACGTTATTAGCGTCTCGCTTTGCGCGTTTGGGTTGAATGACAAATGTACGGCGCGTGGTGCTTCAATGACTCGTACCTGATTCCCCGGCACCAAGCCTGGTTTCTCTAGATTTGCGGTTGCAACCATCTTGTACGATCCCTGATGCAGCCAGTACAGTAAGGTCGCAAAGAGACTGTCGGGGTCAATCGGCTTGACGATGAAATCATTCATTCCGGCATCGAGGCAGCGAGCCTTGGCCTCAGAAAAAGCATTCGCTGTCAGGGCGAGAATTGGAATCTCGGCGTAGCCCAGAAGCTGGCGTATCCGCTGCGTGGCTTCGATGCCGTTGAGGTTCGGCATGTGCATGTCCATCAAAATCAAATCGTAAGCGTTGTCTTGCGCCATCTGAACAGCTTGGACACCATCTTCCGCGACAGTTACCAGCAGACCTGCGTTTTCCAGCAGATGTTGGGTCACGTCCAGATTAACAGGCTCATCGTCCACCAGCAGAATGCGAGCGCAACGATAGTCTTCTCGAATCAACGCTTCGGCATCAGGTGAGGCTAACCTGGCTTTTGTTCTGCGCTCTTCCATTTTAAGGAAGGCAGTAAACCAGAACGTGCTACCAACCCCCGGCGTGCTGCTTACACCGATTTCACCGCCCATCAGTTCGGCAAGCCGCCGGGTAATGGCCAGGCCAAGACCAGTACCACCATATTTGCGTGTCGTTGAATTGTCCGCTTGTTCAAAGTCAGCAAACAAACGAGGCAGCGCTTCGGGCGAGATGCCAATGCCGGAGTCTTCGACTTCAAACTTGACCTGCAGCCAGTTGTCCGTTTCATTCACGGGCTTGGCACGCAGGGTGACACAACCTTTCTCCGTGAATTTGACTGCGTTGGTGGCGAAATTGAGCAAGGCTTGCTGTATTCGAGTCGGATCACCGAGAAGATTACGTGGGAATCGTCCTGTTTCGAACCTCAAGAAAATTCCTTTGGTTTTAGCACGTTCGCTCAGGATCGAACGCACATTGCCCATCACGCCGGCAATGGTCAGGGGGACTTCCTCCAGAACGAATTTGCCGGCTTCAATCTTGGAAAGATCAAGAATATTGTTGATCACCTCAAGCAGGTGCTTGCTGGCGATGTCAATCTGTCTGAGACGTTCCGCCTGCTCTGCCGTGACCTTGCCCCGCTGCAGAATATAGGTCATGCCCAGGATAGCGTTCATCGGCGTGCGAATTTCATGGCTCATGTTGGCCAGGAACGCGCTTTTTGCGCGATTGGCGGCCTCGGCCTGATCGCGGGCCAGAAGCAGCAACGCCTCAGTGTGCTTCCGTTTGGTGATGTCGCGGTTTGAAGCGCGTCGCCCAAGATATTCTCCAGAGGCGTCCCACACCGGCTGACACACATGGTCGATCCAGCGCATTTCGCCGTTTTTGTGATGGAGGCGATATTCAATCCTGTGCGTATCCAGGTGCTCGTCACCCCTTAAATGGACGATCAAACGATCACGATCATCCGGGTGGGTGATATCGAAATTCAGGTCGGGATAGGCCATGAATTCCTCGGCGCAATAGCCGGTGACACGCTCACACGCGGGAGAGCAATAGAGCCAGCGGCCTGCATCGTCAATCCAGGTTTCCCAGTCATACGTAAAGTCCGCGACGGTGCGGTATTTGATTTCCGCTTTCTGCAACGCGGCCGTTCGCTCTTCAACCAGGTCTTCCAGATGCTCGCGATGGCGAGCCAACTCGTCTTCGATCTGCTTACGCTTGCTGATGTCCCGACTGATCCCGTGATAACCCGTTATTGCGCCTTGAGCATCGCGTTCGGGGGTGGAGATTATTTCAGTCCAGATTTGCGTACCGTCCTTGCAGCGTTGGCGCATGACGAAGTTAATCGAACTGGTCTGCTCGCCGTTCTGCTCAACCAACATTCGCTGACTTGAGATTTCCGAGATTTGCTCGATTTCGTCTTCGGGAATCAATTCAGAAAAGTGCCTACCGATCACTTCGTCGGCGCGAAAACCGCGGATTCGCTCATCCGCCGGGCTGATGTAGGTAAATACCTTGTTGCTGTCCTGCCGCCACACCACGTCGTCAACACCCTCGGTCAGCAGGCGATAGTGGGCCTCGCTTTCTGCCAATGTAGCTTCTCGCTGGGCCAGGGTGGCTACAACTCGATTGAAGCCTCCAATCAACACGCCGATTTCGTCCTGGCGGGTAACAGGCAACAGGTGCCCCGCCAGCTTTTCATCCGTCAAGTGGGCAAGTGCTTTGGCGGCGCTCAGGAGCGGTGAGAGTTGATGACGCAACATCCACGAGATCAGGCCACCCACCAGCACGGTGAGAAGAATAGTGGCGAGCAGCATGCGCTGCTGCATGTCGCGAATCGGCGCAAAGGCTTCGGTTATCGGCAGGGTGACGCCCATCAGCCAGTCCGATGTGGGTATCTGTTTGGCGGAACCCAACACTTCCACGTTCTTCGGCGTGATATACACGGAAGAACCCTCGTAGCCATCCAGAAAGCGGTCGAGTGATGGATTGATCCCGGGCGCAGGGAGTGTTTCCATAATCCGGCTTTTGTCTGTTGCGGTAACAATTAACCTGTGTTTTGGAACCAGCACCACATACCCACCGGTCTTGCCGTACTGGCTGGTCGTGATCTTGTCCAGAAAACTGGGCTTGCCCAGATTGGTCACCCCTGACAGGGCGCCAATGACCCTGCCCTGCGCATCGCGGATGGGGACGGCCATGAGGAATATCGGCGCTTGCAGGGTCTTGCCGATGACCGGTTTGCCAACGGTTGATTTGCCATCCTGGATGGCGCCGAGAAGGTAGTCCCGGTCGAGGTAGTTGACTCCGATTCGCTCAGGCACGAGCGGCGATGAGGCAATGGCGGTGCCGTCAATTCGGTAGGCCAGAACGCCATCGTTGAACTGTTTGTGCAGGACGAAGCGTTGGTCGAGGAATTTCTGCAAGTCCGGCGGATTATCGATCAGGGAGGCATCGATGGCTTTGGCAACCATCTCAAGTGCCGCGATCCGGTCGTCCAGTCTCGCTTGCACCTCTGACGCGGCGTAGGTCACCGTTGCGAACTGCTGCTCCCCAAGGAGCCGCTCCATGTCCTTTTGCAGCATATGGGTCGCGTAGAGCGATAGAGCCCATAGGCTGACCAGAAAAATCAGCAGCGTCGCAAGCGTGATTCTGGTGTTAAGGGAATGTTTCTTGGCGATGTGCGGGGCCATGCTGCGTCTATCCCGATTAAAAGGAAAGAAAATGCCCAAACTGGCGGTGAATGCTCCAGCACATTCCTCTGTTGCTGCTGAATCTCATAAAGCCCCCTGAAACGCAAAATCTGATTGTCGTAAAAACGACATGCTCTGGAGCTCGTGTTTATGGGGTCAATGGTAGGCGTATCACTTTAGTGATAACAATACTGAGCGTTAGGTAATGGACTACCTGAAATCAGGTAGTCCGTTGCCGCAAAACCAGTTGCAGGAAACTTTTCTGCAAGCGCAGGCAAAGGAGAATCACTCAGCGATAAAGCCTGCGTTGATCGCGTAACGTGTCATTTCGACGGCATTGCGCAAGTTGAGCTTGCGCATGATATTGCGCCGATGGACGTCCACCGTACTGGAGGCAATTGCGAGTTGAGTTCCGATCTGGTGTGAACTCAATCCTTTGGCGACCAGGCACAGCACTTGATGCTCGCGTGCGCCGAGCAAGGGTGTATTCCGCCGTTCGTTGTGACCGAATAGTGATCGGGTAACAACGTCAGTGATGACGGGGCACAAATACTGTCGGTTCTGCATGACGGCTTCAATTGCGCGCAGCAATTCCTTGCCCCCCTCGGCCTTAGTCACGTAAGCCGAAGCGCCGGCTTGCATCATGTCCATGATGTAGACGTGATCAGCGTAGCTCGACAAGGCGATGACTTTGATCTCAGGAAAAGCGGCAGTGAGCTGGCGTGTGACGTCCATGCCGTTGAGCTTTGGCATGCCGATATCCATACAGACAATGTGGGGAGCGAGTTCACCCGCCAGTCGCATTACGTCGTCGCCGTCTCCGGTGTCGCCAACAACCCGCAGGTTTGGCATTCTGTCCAGCAAGCCGCGCAAAGCCTCACGAAAAATCTGATGGTCGTCAACAAGCAGGATGCGAAGGGTCATGGTTCAATTTCCGAGGGGTCGATTTCGACGTGAATCCGCGTTCCGTCTCCAGGGCGTGAGTCGATGCTGAATGTGCCACCGGAGAATTCGCTCATCTCCCGCATGTTGATAATTCCTAGTCCGCTATCGGTGCCGATGCTCTCCAGGTCAAACCCCTGGCCATCATCAGTCACTGTAAGTACTACGGGCAGAGTGTCAATATTCAGCATCGCAGTAACTGATCTTGCCAGGGAGTGTTTGGCTATGTTCGTTAGTGCTTCCTGAAACACCCGGAACAATATGGACTCAAGAGCGGATGACAGCCTGTTGCCACGGTGAATGCAGTCAAGGCGTACGACAATACCGGTTCTATGGGAGAACTGGCTGGCATACGCTTCCATAGCAGAAGCCAATCCGGCGTAATCGAGTGCCGAGGGGCGCAAATCGGCGCAGATGTAACGAATATTTTCAGCAGTTTCCTCAATAAGAGCACTGTTGTCTTCCATTCGCGCCGCAAGTTCTTCCAGTTTGCCTTCGGCCAGTGCCATGGCTGCGACTTCACTGTTGATGCTGATGGCGGCAAGATTTGGGCTCGTGCTGTCATGCAGTGCGGCGGCCAGGCGTCGCCGCGCATCTTCCTGTACAGCGACCAAGTGGCGCGACACCGCCGATAATCGTTTGGCGTTCTCGCTGCGCTCATGCTCCATTTTTTTCCGCTCGGTGATGTTCTCATGAACAACCACGGCACCGCCTTGCGGACCTTGCAAGGGAACGACACGCATATTGAACCAGCGTCGTTCACTGGGCGAATGACAGGGATACTCGAGCTCGAATTTTTCACGCACCCCGGACAACACTTCTTGAATTCCCGCCTGCGCCGGCGCCGATTCGACACCATCGGCTGAGCCCACACCTATTTCACAGGTCGCAAGGTAATTCATTCCAACACCTTCGCAGACAGCCCGTGTAGCACCGTTCGCGATGGCAAAACGCCGCCAGGCCTCATTGATAGCAACTATCCCACCGTTGACGTCAAGCACCGCAACCTGTTCGTCGAGCGAGTCAAAGACAGTCCTGATCAGGGCCTGACTTTCGCGTAGTGCACCTTCTGCCGCTTTGCGTTTGGATATATCACGCTGCACGCCGACGAATTGACTCAGTACCCCCGCTTCATCAAACACGGGGGTAATGGAGAGATCATTCCAGAACGGTGATCCATCCTTGCGGTAATTGAGGATTTCACCGTGGAACGGTTGTAATGCGCTGAGCGCGGTACTCATTTGCTCAAGTACTTCGACAGCGCTTTCCGCGCCCTGGAGAAGTTTGCACGGTTGCCCGAGCATATCGCTTTCAGAGTAGCCCGTAATTTTCTCAAAGGCCTCATTGGCATAGTTGATCAGGCGATCCGGTCCGGAAATAAGAACCCCTTGAGAAATTGCGTCCAACGCACGCTCACGCAAGCGAAGCTTGCTCAGGCTGTCCTGTAATGATTTTTCAGTTGCCTTTCGTTCGGAGATATCACGGAACATACTGCTGGTCCGCGTTTCGCCTTTCGCGTCGTGGAAACACGTCGAAACCACGTCTACCGGGAAAGTCGAGCCATCCTTTCTGCGGCAACGCAACTCTCCACGGAATGCGCCGCAGCGACTCCGCTCCTCAATCGCTGCGGACAAGCGTGGATCGGATATGTCCATTACACCGGATCGGCCGAGGGCGCACAATTCGTCTTTGCTAAAGCCGAACAGGCGAAGCGCTTCAGCATTGGCCGTTTCAATACGGCCATCAGGCCAGGCGAAAATAGTGGCTTCGCTACTCTTTTCGAAGATCAATTGGAAGCGTTCTTCCATTTCCCGTCGAGAGGCTTCGACACGTTTTCTTTCTGTGATTTCGTGTTCTGCCTTGAACCGGGCATAACCCGTTTGAGAAATAATCTGCGCCATGGCACCGAGAAATCCTGTGGCGCTGATTAATTTCTGTTCGTCGGTGACCTCCACTTCAGAAAGTGCGTGTAAATAGGCCGCTTCATCAAAACCAAAGGTTTTAGCCTGTCGTTTGAAACGATCAACATCGGCTTTCTGCAACAACATCTGGCCAGTGGCCAGACTCGCGATGTGCTTTCCTTCAATGATGATTGGAATTGCGCAGTCAACGAGGCCGTTTTCACAATACTCGATGACTACTTGGCCTGGAGTATTCAGGCTATCGAGTAAGGCGTGATTGCTTCGAAGACAGTTGGATTCGGAGATTGGGTTGCATCGGTGAAAGTCGGTACAGATGGCTTTCCACCCGGTTGATATGAGGATATTCATGGCGGGGTGATCAAGAAAAGCAACCGTAAAGCCATTGGTAACGCTGAATTGTTCGAACAGAATTCTTAACTGTTCAATATCAACCAGATCTTGAATGCCGTACTTGCCATCAATGAGATGGGATGAGTTTTCTGTGTCTGATTGTGCCGGCATGGTCTTGATTGAAAATGGTTGAAAATCTGGTGCCATCCTTGGGCCATCCGTGATTTGGCTGTGGGGTTTCCGCCGACGAAATGTCCCAACTATAACGTTTTTGGTTCCAGCCACCGCAGCAAGGTCAAGAAAATCTTGTCCGGCGCAAGGGGCTTGACGATAAAGTCATTCATACCCGCCGCGAAGCACCGCAGCTTATCCTCCGTAAACGCATTGGCCGTCATCGTCAGAATCGGCGTATCAAGATAACCAGGAAGCGCCCGAATCCGCGTCGTAGCCTCCAGACCATCCAGATGGGCATCTGCATGTCCATCTGGATAAGAGCGCAGGACGCTTCCCGCGCCTTCAGAATGGCCTGAATGCCATCCTCGGCAGTATCGACGCCCCCCTGAATCTTCCAGAATCATCGCACTGTTGGTGCTGTGAAGAGCACACGCAGCTGAATTACATTGAATTCGGAGTGTAGGGTTTGAAGAAATCCTGGCCAGCCCAAGCAGCTGTTGGTTCAACGTAAAGCGCGTCGCCCTTGACGTAATTACCCGCGTCATTCTGATCGCCCGAGCCAGTGTATTTGGCTACAGCCGGATAGGGGTAGACCGGTCGGCTCATTGCCGGACTCGTTGCCACTTGCTCCTTTTTCGGGGCGTCCTGTTTCTGGTCAGATTTTTCCGCCGTCGGCTGACCAAAGTTGCTGCCCTTGTTCTGTGGTGTTCGCGCAATGATCTCATCTGGAATCTTTCCGCTTTCAACCCAGTTCATCATCGGTGTCAGCAGATCAATGGAAGATGGCCCCTCTCCTTGGCCGCAGTGATAAACGCCGGGGAGGAGATAAAGTCGTTCGAACTTGGCCGCCTCATCTTTTCCCATCTGTTTCAGAACTGCTTCATGATAGGCAATCGTCGTCAACGGAGAAATATGCTGGTCCGACCATCCATGCCACAGAATCAACTTGCCTCCTGCGGATTGGAAAGCCTTGAGATCAGGATTGGTGGCGTCAAACAGCGGGTGCCTCGCTTTTAATAACTCGACGGTCGCCTTTTCAAACTTGAGATCAGCCAGCGAGTAATTTTGCGGTGGATCCTGTTCAAAGATCAGGTTTTTCAGGGCCCCCATCGCAATGATGGAGCTGAAGATGGGCTTGTCGGGACTCTCGGGAACAAATACGCCAGCCCAAGCAAGCTCCGAGCCATATTGCACGTCACCGACGGTCAGGTGTTCGCCTGTTGCAGGATCGCGAGGCCCTTCATAGAATTTGCTGATCGCCACGACTTCCTGAGGCGTCAAACACGCAGATGCATCTTTGCTTTCCGGCCCGCACTGTAGGGTCTTGGGGTTGAAGTGGCACAGTCGCGGATCAGACAGCAGGCCGTCGACCTGTCCATCGAGTCCATCGCAGGCGGCAACAACAGCCTTGTGCAAAAGCGGCAGACGCGGTGCCATGACGATAGGCTTGCCATCCGGTCCGGTGTTGCTGATGGCGAGCCAGCCATGATGCAGACTGTTCTGAAACTGGAATAACATGGCAGGTGCGCCAGCCACAATCCCGTTGAAATCGTTTGGATAGCGTTGGGCTTCCATAACGGCTTCGCGTCCGCCATCGGAGCAACCGGTGAAGTAGGAATAGGATTCCGCTTGGCCGTAGAAAGATTTGATCAGTTTTTTCGAAGCGAGGGCGGTCAGATGGACGCCGCGATAGGCGAAATCGACGCGCTTCTGGGGATCTCGACCAAAATCAGGCGCCATGCCTTGATGTCCCATATCGGTCGAGGAAATCACAAAGCCGCCTGCGGACAGGGGAACACAGCCCTCAGCCGCGCCAACCTCCAGCTCGATACGTCCGCACAAGCCGCCACAACCCACTTGCAAATAGCGCTGTGTCCAGCTCGCCAAAGGCAAGCGGACCTTGAAGCCGATTGAAGGAGCAAGGGTTCCTTCTGCTTCGCAGAATTGACCTCCCTCATTGTTGACCTCTTTTACCGAAGTGATCTTGCTCCCTGCGCCACCTATGTCCGTCAGGTCAATCGAGGCAAGATCAGCGCACTTCTTGATCGCTGCCTTTGCGCCCAGATTCGCGCCAACCACTGGCGGAACTTTGTCCGACGCAGCAAGTGCAGGGGCTGCGATTACAGTGGTTCCGATGGCTAGCAGCACGCACGGAAGCTTGACCGCAGTACGAATCCTCTCAGTCCAACTTTTCTGTTTCGTTTTCATGATTTATCCAATAAAAACAATTGTGTTACACGATAAAAATCACCAAAGTATCAACGTGATTCCATTGCACCCATCGCAAGATTTGACCGTCAAGTGCGCCCGGTTTGTCTGGCGGAATACCTCACAACATTGCTGTTTCCGGTTTGATTCATCGCATTTTCCTCAAAAAATTCGCTAAAGCAGTGTCGTCCAGAAATGCGAGATCGGCATGGCCAGAACCAGCGCTGGCAGCATGTTTACGATTGGGAACGGTTTGATGCCACATATCCGGAAGCCGGTTGCCAGCATGATGAGACCACCAACGGCTGAGAAGTCAGCCATCATTTCCGGGGTCGTCAGCGGCACGATATGCGTTGCCGCATAAGCCAGTACCAGTTGAATGGCCAACTGCGGTATCCACACCGTCGCCACCGCATAACCCAGTACGGTCGCAAAGATCCCCGATGTAAAGAAATCGAGGATGGATTTGACGAACAAAATCTGCGGGTCGCCTGTCATTCCTTCGTTCATCGCACCAAATATTCCGGTTCCGCTCGCACAAAAAAGTACCAGAATCGCGACGAACTTATCGATGAACTCATCGTGCGAGAGGTCAGCCGGAGAAGGAAAAACGAGTTCAACAAGTCCTTTGGTCTTGGTGCTGATTTTTCCGATGAATTTTTCGAGACAGAAGAGTTCTCCGACGATTGTTCCAATGACGATGGAAAGAACGACCGCTGGAAGGTGTTCTACCTTGACGATCATTGCTATGCCCAGTGCCATCGAGGCCAGCCCGAAGGTTTGCGGCATGGCGGTTCTCAGGCGTTCAGGAAGCCTGGTTCCAAGAAATGCCCCAAGCAGTCCGCCAACCGCAATCGCAGCACTATTTACATAGGGTCCAACCAGAGCAAGCATTTCTATCCTTTGCTAGCTGCAAAGACGGCCATGAGCGATAAGATCATCGCTTGATGCTGGGCGGTGATTCAGTGCAGAAAGCCAAGAGCACCTCCCGCGACAAAGACCGATCAGCCGTTGTATTTGAGTGTGGAATCCAGAAAATCCAGAACATGCGTCAAGTTCTCACGCGTCTCAAAATGAGGACTGGCGTGCACTGCGTCCTCAAGAAGCATCACTTGCGCGCGACCAGGACCGGCAACCGCATTGATCTTTTTGGCAAATTCGACCGAGTGCTGGTAGGGCACAATCGGATCGATCTTTCCATGCTGCAAGAAGAACGGCGGGCATTCGGCATGAATCCATGTTTCCGGATTGGCTTTCGCGACTTCTTCCGGATGATCGGCAATAAATCCGCCCAATAGTCTTGACTCAGGCGAGTCGGGTGAGGTGTGATCAGCGACGCCTGCACCGGTTTCGCTAAGGTAGACGTCCATCGTCAGAAAGTTCGTTGGCGCGAACCAGGCGACGACGGCCTGGACTGAGGCTTTCTGCTCCCGGAAACCTTGGTCCAGATCTTCCAATTCGCGGATGCCGTCGCTGGTGCCCAGCAACGAGGCCAGATGCCCGCCCGCTGATCCGCCCCAGGCCGCAATGCAGTTGGGGTTCAGCCGATATTGCTCGGCATGCCCCTTGAGCCAGCGGATCGAAGCCTTGACGTCAAAAATCTGGGCAGGAAAGAGCGCTTCGCTGGACAATCGGTAGTTGAGCGAGGCCACCGCATAGCCGCGCTCAAGTGCGGATAGGGCAGGCACCAGTTGCACATCGCGCTTGTCGCACATCATCCATGCACCGCCATGGATGAACACGATGAGTGGATAACCGGTAGCTGGGGGTGGCGTGTCTGGAAGGTACAGGTCCAGCCGCTGAAAGGCAGAGGCATCGGCATAGGCCAGGTCAAGATGTGCTTCCTTGATTGCGCTAATGTCTGCATTGGGCAATACGTAAATGCCCTTGGGACCGTCTGGACTATTTGGGTCAGCCATAATGCGATTCCATAGTGAAATTGATATTTTTCAGGCGCGGGCTTTGGATTTTCGGCCAAGCATCGATTTCTGATAGGTGTCAAAACCGACCGCCGCCAGCAGAACAAATCCTTTGACGATATATTGCGCATAGGTATTGAGGCCGATAAGCTGCATGCCGTTACCGAGTACGCCAAGAATGAGGACGCCAGTGACCAACCCCCACATCTTGCCTTCGCCACCCTTGAATGAGATGCCGCCAAGGACCGCCGCTGTCATGCAGGCAAATTCGGTACCCGGCCCTGTTGACGACGCTGCCGAGCCAGAGCGGGCAAAGAGAACGATGGCGGCAATCGAGGTAAAAAAGCCGCACAGGGCATAAACAAACACCTTGGTGACGGTGATGTTGATGCCGGAGAGTCGAGCGGCTTCTTCGTTACCGCCAATGGCAAAGATATTGCGCCCGAGGTAGGTCTTGTTGAGCAGAAAACTGGCTGCACCGACCGTGATGAACATCAGGATGACGCTGACCGGGATGGTGCCGAAGACGTAGCCCTGTCCGATGTATTTGAACTCCGGTGGCAGGTTAACAATCGCGCTCTGATTAGAGATGATGTAGGACAAGCCTTGGAAAACGGTCATGGTGCCCAGCGTAACGATCAGGCTGTGTACTTTGAGGGTGACAGAAGCCACGCCGTTCATCGCGCCCATCAGAACACCGCTGCCGATACCCAGCGCCAGCGAGAGCGGGATAGGCATGTCAAGCCATTTCATACAGACCGCCGTCGTTACGCCAACCACCGACATCTGGTAGCCAATGGATAAGTCCATACCGCCGGAGATCATCACGAAGGACAATCCCACCGCAGCAATGATGACGTAGGAGTTCTGAACGAAAATATTGGTGAGGTTCTGCTGCGTGAAAAAGTACGGCGAGAGCAGTGAGAAGAAGCCGATCAGGCCCAGTAGAACGAAAATAATCGCGTACTTCTTGATGAGCTCAAGACTTGCCTGTACGCCGGCGCCGCCGCTTTGAACCGTGCTTTGGACAGTGCTATTCATGTAAGTTGCCTTTGTCGATATTCCCCGAGGCCAACTCGAGGATTCGTTGTTGTGTGCATTGATTACGCTCCAGCAGACCCGTCATTCGTCCTTCGGATAGCACGAGAATACGGTCAGACATGCCCAGCAGTTCTTCCATGTCCGAGGTGATCATCAGAATGGCATTGCCCTGCGCGGCAAGCTCGACCATGAGTTTGTAAATCTCCTGCCGGGCACCTACATCAATGCCGCGCGTCGGTTCGTCGAAAATCAGAATGTTCGAGTTGGTTGCCAGCGTTTTGGCCAGAACCACTTTTTGCTGATTACCGCCGGAGAGATTCTTCACCCGTTGTTGCAGCGATGGCGTTTTCACTTGCAGGCGCGTGCTGTAATCGGTGGCGAGTTTGTTTTCTGCTTTGCTGTCGATCAGAAACATGCGCGACAGTTGGCGAATCGCGGCGATCGAGATATTCCAGCGGATCGATTGTTCCAGGAAACAGCCTTCCTCTTTGCGATTTTCCGGAATCAGGCCAATGCCGTAGCGGATGGCGTCGCGCGGAGAGCGGATATTGACCGCTTCGCCATTGATCAGAATCTGGCCGCTTTCACAGTCTTCGGCGCCAAAAATCAATTTGGCCAATTCAGTCCGCCCAGCGCCGACCAGACCTGCCAGACCGAGAATCTCACCTTTTTTCAGCGAGAAGGAAATGTTTGAGTCGCCGTTGCCGCTGACATCCTTCAGTTCGAGCGCGGTGATGCTGCTGGCCGGCTGGCGGGCCGGGTAATTTTCGCGCAGCTCACGTCCGACCATCAGGCTGATCAACTCATTACGGTTGGTATCCTTGCTGCTAACGGTGCGGATGAATTTCCCGTCGCGCAAAATACTGACCTGATCTGCAATGGTGAAGATCTCATCGAGTCGGTGTGAGATGTAAATGATGCAAGTACCCGCGTCACGCGCCTTGCGGATGATCTTGAACAGGCTTTCAACCTCGTGGGTCGAGAGCGGTGCCGTAGGCTCGTCCATGATGACGACCTTGGCCTGCTTGGATACCGCCTTGGCGATTTCAACGATTTGCTGTTGCGAACTGGAGAGATCGCGGACCAGCGTTTCGGGATTGATATCGACTTCAAACTGCGCAAATAACTCCCTGGCTTTCTGGTTCATCCACTGAAAATCAACCAACTTCTTGCCCCGGGTTTCGCCGAGGCAGATGTTTTCGGCCGCAGAAAGCGTCGGCACCAGATTGAATTCCTGATAGATCACCTCGATGCCATGCGCGCGCGCGATGGCAGGGCTGATGTGCCGGTATTGCTGTCCCTGGATATGAATCTCGCCACTGTCGGGTTGTACTGCGCCGGCAATGGTCTTGATCAGCGTGGATTTGCCGGCACCGTTCTCGCCTAAAAGCGCATGGACGCTCCCCGGAACGAAATCCAGAGAGAAGTCCTGTAGCGCGACTACCCCAGGATAGGTCTTGGTAATGTTTCTGAGAGAAAGAATGGGAACTACCATGGGATCGCCTTTAGTCGTGACGGTAACTTACGATGCTTTGGGATAGGCCTTCTTGATCGAGTCTTTGATCCATTTGCCGTAGGTCAGCTTGCCTTCCATGAGATCTTTCATCAGGGTGTATGTCGCTTTCTCCAAAGGCATATCCTGTCCATTGAGCTTGGGGCCGACAATTTGCATCGTTCCGCGGAAGACGGATTTGTTGGCAGCCGAAGCATCGATGGTTTCTTGTACGGGTGGCGACCAGTCTCCGGAAAACACACCGAAGCGCGATTTATCGACGTTCGGCTGGCCCATCACATACTCGTTGACGCCCATCGCGCCATCCGCGTTGTAGGTCAGCACCGCAACGGCGGAAGAGTTTTGTTGCCAAAGATTTTCCATGACGGCCGTGGCACCAGCGGTCGAACGGGCTTCTGTCGGCGAGATCACCACCTCAGCTTTACCCCAAGCCGTAATCTTGTCGACCAGACCTTTGGAGCGATTCTTCGAATCGACGGTGTCGGTGGCCGTGATCAGCAGTATTTTTGGCTTCTTGTCGCCTTGCGGCAAACCGGCTTCCGTACCATCGGTCGAAAAAGTCTTGGTGATCCATTCAATACCCATCTCGGCAATTTGTTCGCCGCAGTTGTATTGATCCATGTTCATCATCACGTCGTAAACCGTGGTGTCGGTTCCTGCAACGAGCACCTTGATACCCTGCTTTTGTGCGCGCTGGATGATTTCTTGAACGTTATTCGGGTCGATGGGCATGATGTCGAGTACCTTGACCTTCATGGCCATGAAGTTCTCGATCTGCTCCATCTGTTTCGCCGTGCTATTGCCCGCATCCGCAATCTCGAGCTTCTTGCCATCCGCTTCGGCAAGTTTCTTCACTTCCGTCGTGAGCCAACCCAGGAATGGATTGGTTGTGTCAGGAACGCTGAAGCCAATGTGCACAGCGGGCTCCGAAGCTTTGGGGCTGCACCCGCCAAGGGCGAAAGACAGTGCTAGCACAATGGCACTAAGACTGAGGGTCTTTTTCTGCAACATGGTGAATCTCCCGATATTTGAATTGAATGAGGCTCTTTCAGAAATGAACCCGGCAAGTGACACGTGTCACGTTTTTGATTATAGTGACCGACAACAAGCTGCGTCAATAGAATCTTCAGAGAAGATGATGTGAATCCCTTTTGACACAAGCGGAAAGCTGGCACCTTTATAATTTCGTTTCGCACGATAGGCTTATCCATTTTTTTGGCCGGTCTTAGCAAGGTCCAATTTGTTCAATAAACATGACGTGAGAAAATAAAATCAACCCAAAAAGACCCACCAGCCTGGATGTAGCTGAACTCGCCGGGGTTTCACGTGCGCAGGTTTCCTATGTCTTGAGCGGCTCCGGCTCAAGTCATGCCAGTGCTGAAAAGCGCGCGCTAATACTGGCAGCCATCAAACAACTTGGATATCAGCCGCACCAATCGGCACGTGCATTGCGGAAGGGATTCAGCAACGAATTCGGTCTGTTTTTCCCCGCGCCTTATACACCGCGAATCAACCAGATGTTGGGTGTAATCCATGAGGTTGGCCTTGTAAATCAGTGCATGCCAACACAGTATTCTTTCAACTCATATCACGATTCGGAGCGTAAACGAGAGGCCTTTGAAGCAATGCTAGCCCGGCGTCCAGCTGGGATATTTTGCAGCCTACTGGATATGGATCGATCCGATATTGAATATGCTTACAAGAAAGGGGTCGATCGAATACTGGTCCTTGATGTCGAACCGCACGACGACTTGGTCACCCTTTACTTGCCCGCCGAGCAGGTTGGGTATCTTGCCGCCTCACATCTTGTTTCCCTCGGCCACCGTCATCTGAGCGTCATCAAGCCGGCTGACCCAATCCAGGCAAGAGGATTCGCGTTGAGACTCGAAGGCATGAAGCGTGCGGTCTCGGGAGTGTCGAATTGCCAAATTACGGTCATTCCATGGCCCGCAGATAATCTTCGCCCCACATACCCAGCCGCATGCGGCGTGGTACGCGATTTTTTCCTCTCGAAAGAGAATCGCCCCAGTGCCTTGTATGCATACAGCGATGATTATGCCTTTACTCTTTTGGCGGCATCATTTGATGCGGGTATTGTTGTACCGAAGGACCTGTCCATTCTTGGGACCGACGACCATGAGTACAGCGCTCTGTGCCGTCCAGCGCTCACCACGATACGTTTTGACACACAAAGCCAAGGTTTACTAGCGGTGGCAATGATCAATGCGCTTTTGCTCGGTGAAGCACATGACCCAGTCAAGAAAAAGCAGCAAAATCCGGAACTTGTAGCTAGAGATACAACTTGCGCTCTTGCGCACCGAAGTTGATCTGTATATCTGGCCGTTTGGTAACACTGCGAAACGTCCTAAAATTTTGTATTAAGCGCCCATATATCGACGTTTGATGTGAACACTGTGCTGTATCTGTGGCACAGAGTCTGGCTGGTGATAATTTTCGTTTTTTCGAAATCTGGCTTGCGCTTATTGGTGCATCGGGTTCAATTCTGCAAGCTGGACGCTTTGAATGAGTGCATGAGCCTCATTTTCTGGCAGGGCATAGTGCCACCACTCATGGGCTATGTGCTCGAATCCGGCTTCTTCCATGATATTGAGCAACAACAGGCGGTTGGCTTGTGCTTTCGGCGATACCTGGTCACTGAAATGATGGGATAAAGGGCTCATGTCGTCGAAAGAGGTCCCCATATCCAGATCCCGTCCTTCACTGTCAACCAATGTAATATCAAGCGCTGTGCCGCGAGTGTGATTTGACCCTTGTTGAGGGTCCGCAATATAGCTGGAGTCGGAGAGTGACTCCCACAGCATTTCCTGCGCCTCCTGAGGTCGAAAAGCGTCGAATATTTTGATCTTGTATCCCATGTTCCCCGCGTTTGTTACGGCCTTCCGTAAAGCCATCTCGGCGTCGCGGTGCAAGAGACATAGGGGGCGCTTATAGATGGCCCTGCCAGATATGTTGTCCGGTGACGCGTAGACAAGATTAATTTCAACGTTGTGCTCTTCAGGGTTAATTGCAACCAAAGTGGGATTCATGGGTGTAGTTATAGATCAGTAAAGAGAATTCGGATGGATGAGTCGTCACAAGACAACAAGATGAACGAATGGCAATCGAGAGCGTTTTACGGGTATGTCGATAGTTTTTGGACTGCATAACTCCTTTGTATTTGATGCCTGTCCTGAACGGTTTCGTTGAACAATGCATTGACACTGCTTCGGCGTATGTCCAAATGCGATTCATGCCAACAAAGCAAGCTCTCTGGCTCGCTGGCATCGAACAAAATGGGTGGGACCTGTTTGTGCTTCAAGCGCTTGCACTTGATCGCATTTTTCATTTTTGAACGGGCAACGCTCGAGGAAAAAGCAAGCTTGCGGCAGGCTGAGGTTACTGGGTAGTTCTTTTCCATCGATCGACAAGCCTGCCTCGAGTGGTTTGCCGAGTTCAGGGACAGAATCAAGCAACAGCCGTGTGTAGGGGTGAGACGGTTGAGCCAGAACAGTTTTCGTGGCGCCGATTTCGACGATTTGGCCAAGATACATTACTGCGATGCGGTCACACATATGCCGAATGACCGATATGTTGTGCGATATGAGAATGTAAGTCAGTCCTCTGCGGCGGCGCAGCTCGGTGAGTAGATTCAGGATTTGCGCCTGTACCGAGATGTCGAGCGCTGAGGTCGGCTCGTCGAGAACGATGACGTCCGGGTCTGACGAGAGCGCCCGGGCGATGGCGATCCGCTGACGTTGGCCGCCGGAGAATTCATGTGGATAGCGGTCCATTTGGTCGCGCAGCAGGCCAACTTGCTCAGCCAGATCGCCAGCCAGATCGCGCAGTTCCGAAGAACCGCGCTTCTCGCGCAGGAAAACGGGTTCGGTGATCACTCGCCAGACCGGCAAACGCGGGTCGAGTGAAGATTGGGGATCCTGAAACACAACCTGCAATTTTCGGGCAGCATCGGGCGCCCAGTTGATGCTTCCTTCCGACGGCGAAACGAGTCCGGTCAGTATGTTGGCAAGCGTCGATTTTCCGCAACCCGATTCGCCAACAACACCAAGGATCTCTCCTTTGGCGACAGTCATGTCGACTCCGTTGAGCGCATGGACCTGTGCCGTTGGGCGTCCGATCCAGTCGGCCCCTATCGGGAACCGGACGTGTATGTTATCGAGAGTGATCAATGGCGACGTATTCATGGGGCTGCGTCCTTAAAGAGCCAGCAAGCAGTACGGTGCTGCTGGCCGTTGAAGCCGGTGAGATCAGGTTTTGACAGGCATTGGTGCGAGACATGTTGGCAACGTGGCGCGAAGCTGCACCCGGAGATCGGTTCGGATAAATTTGGCACGGAACCCGGGATAGACTGCAAGAGCTCGCCCGGTTGCGCACCTTCGGGCAGGGCGCCAAGCAGGGCTTGCGTATAGGGGTGCCTTGGGTTCTTCAGTACATCCATTGTTGGCCCTTCTTCGACCACGGAGCCGGCATACATCACATAGACGCGATCACAGAATTGGGAAACGAGTGCAAGGTCATGGCTGATGAACAGGATCGCGGTGCCCAGTTCATGTGCCTTGGCCCGCATCAATTGCAGAACCTGACGCTGCACGGTCACATCGAGCGCCGTCGTCGGTTCATCAGCGATGATTAACTTCGGGTCGCAACTGAAGGCCAAGGCAATCAGGATGCGCTGGCGCATTCCACCGGAGAGCTCAAAGGGGTAGCGGTGCAGTACCTGCTCGGGGTCAGCAATGTGCATGTCGCCGAGCAATCGTGTCGCTAGTTGGCGGGCCTCAGTGGCGGAGCACGCACGATGACGACGGATCACCTCGACCATCTGTCGTGCAACGCGCTGCGTTGGATTGAGTGCGGTCAACGGCTCCTGAAAAATCATGGCGACATCACGGCCGCGAATGTCGACCATATCCTCTTCCCGGGCAGCCAGCGTATCGCGCCCGAGGACGGTGACCGATCCGCTGGTCACGTTGAAGCGACCTTCGGGCAATAGACGCATGGCGGTCATCGCCGTCACGGATTTCGCCGAACCCGATTCGCCGACGATGCCGACGATTTCTCCGCCGGCGACGCGTAACGAGACGCCGTTAATGGCGCGCACTGCGCCTCGGTAGGTCGGAAATTCGAGACCAAGGTTGTCGATCTCGAGAACCGCGCGATTGCTATCCATCATGTCAGCGCCCTTTCTGCCGGGGATCGAGAAGATCGCGCACGCCATCGCCAAGGAGGTTGAATCCTGTGGCCGTAAAAAAGATGGCAAATCCAGGGAAGGCCGAGTACCACCATTGATCGAGGATGTAATTGCGCCCTGTGGCGACCATAGCTCCCCATTCGGCCGTCGGTTGTTGCGCGCCAAGTCCGATAAACGACAAGGCTGAGGCCATCAGAATGGCTCCACCGAGGTCGAGGGTCGCTTGAACGACGAGCGGCGGCAGCGCGTTGCGTGCGACGTGCCAATAGAGTATTTGCCAACTGGACGCGCCGAATATCCTGGCCGCCTTGACGTAAGGCATTTCTCGGATGATCAACGCCTGCCCACGGGCGAGTCGTACATAAAAGGGAATGCGCACGACGGCCATCGCCAGCATCGCATTCAGCAGGCTGGCCCCTAACGCCGCCGCAAGTGCCATGGTCAAGACGAGCGATGGGACCGACAAGACGACGTCCATGATTCGCATCATCAGGCTGTCGAATTTTCCACCGATAATGCCCGCGAGACAGCCAAGCACCGTACCGATGCTGCCCGCAATAAAGACGACAAAAAAGCCGACGCCAACGGACTGACGGCCGCCGTAGATGACGCGACTGAACAGATCTCGACCGACTTCATCGGTACCGAACCAGTGGGCAAGCGACGGCGCCGCCAGACGCGCCTTAAGGTTCAATCCGTTGGGATCGTGCGTGGCGATCCAGGGGGCAAAGAGGATCAGAAACAATACGATGCCAATCATCAACAGTCCAACGACGGTCAGCGGGCTGCTGCGCAGACGGTAGAGCAAAAAGCGCCAATCGTAACCGCCAGACACCGTTGTTTTCGGGGCGATTACCTGCGTTTCGGTAGTGGGTGGCGGCACACTGAGTCCTTGTGAACTTGTCATTTCAATTAACGCCTCTGATACGCGGATCGATCAACATGTACGCGATGTCTACGGCGAGATTCACCAGCACGTAGGCAAATGACACGACAACCGCAAAACCCATGACCGCCGGAAAATCCAGCGACTGGATCGAATTGACCACGTAGGCACCCATTCCAGGCCAGGCGAAAACCGTTTCGGTCAGCACCGCGCCGTACAGCAAGTCCCCGAGCGCCAAGCCAAGGACCGTGACCGATGGAATCAGCGCGTTAGGCAAAGCATGACCGAGAATGACGCGCCAGCGCGAAAGGCCGCTGGCGCGTGAGGTACGAACATAGTCCTGTTGCAGTTCGTCAAGCATGGCCGAGCGAATCTGGCGAGCAACGACGCCAAGGTGGATGAAGCCCAGTGTGAATGCCGGCAATATCAGGTGTTGGATGGTGCTAGCGAAAGCACGCCAATCACCCGCCAGCAGGCTGTCGATCAGAAACAGGCCACTGACACGAGTTGGCATGGCCAGATTGGGGTCGATACGGCCGCCGCTGGGTAGCCAGCCCAGCGAGCCGTAGAAGGTCATGATCAGCAGCAGGCCAAGCCAGAAAGCGGGCGTTGAGATACCCGTGACCGAAACTGTGCGCACCAGATGGTCAATGGGACGGTCGCGGTAGACCGCCGACAATACGCCCAGTGGCACGCCCATGAGAATGGCGAGTGACAGCGCGACGAGGGCAAGCTCAATGGTCGCAGGGAAGAAAGCGAAGAGATCGTCCGCAACCGGTCGGTTGGTGCGCAACGATATGCCGAGATCGCCCTGAACTGTCCCCTTGAGGTAATTCCAGTATTGTTCTGGCAGTGGACGGTCGAGGCCCATCTGGGTGCGAATGCTGGCGACCACTTCATCACTGGCGCGATCACCCGCTACCAGTCGGGCTGGATCGCCGGGGATCAGATGCGAGATGGCAAATGTGATCGCCGAGACACCGAGAACGACAAGAATGAGAAACAGCAATCGCTTTCGTATTACATTCAGGAACGACATGGGTTGCTTTCAGCAGTGGTGTCTTGAATAACACAGACCAAGCGGGTCGGCTGCGATGCGCAGACCCGCTTGGAGGGTGGATTACCTGGATTTCGAAATGGCAGCCAGGTTGTAAATCGACTCAAGCATTGGATTGAAGACATAGCCTTGCACGGTGTCCCGCAGTGCGATCAGCGTGTTCTTCTGGTAGAGATAGACGTAAGGGGCGTCAGAAGCAACGATGGTCTGCGCTTGCTGGTAGAGCTTGGCACGTTCGGTCTGAACAATTTCCGAAGCTGCCTTGCGCAGCAGTTCGTCGACCTTGTCGTTAGCATAGAATGATCGGTTACCGGCCATTCCCTGCTTTTGCGAATCAAACCAGAAGTTCATGAACATGTACGGGTCAGCGAAGTCAGGGCTCCAGTTGCCGACAGCCATTTCGAAGTCACCCTTGCCCAGACGATCGCGGAACGTCGCGTTTGCCAGCTTTTCCATTTTGACGTCGATGCCCAAGGCGGCCAGATTGGCTTGAACGGTCAACCCAATCGGTTCCCAGCGCGGATCACGATCCGAGTAGAGGAAAGTCAGCTTGGTGGGTTTGACCGGCGCCTTGGCGAGTTCGGCCTTGGCCTTGGTTACATCGAGCGTGTATTGAAACAAGGAAGGATCGCCACCCCACATGCCAACCGGGAGCGGGCCTCGCAATTGCTTGGCCCGTCCGCTCAGGATGCCATCGATGATCCCGGAATAATCCACTGCCCACGAGATCGCCCGGCGCACTTCAGGGCTATTGAGCGGGGCCTTCTTGTTGTTCATATACAGTATCGTCGTGCTCAGGCTAGGGAACTCTTCGACCTTGATGCCAGGCTTGGATTTCATCGCCAACAACTGATCGGTCGGCAAATCTTCAGCGATGTCGAGGTCGCCGTTCTCGAGTTGCAGGCGTCGAGCCGATGCGTCACCGATGATTTTTATGCGCACTTTGCTCAGCGCCAGTTTGCCCTCGGCGTAGTGCGGGTTCGGTTCGAGCGTAATTGCTTGTCCCTTCTCCCAGCTGGCCAGACGGTATGGCCCTGACCCAGCGGTATGGCCGGCAAGCCAGCCTTTGGCGAGGTCGCCATCCTTGGCTTTGCTTTCAATAGCAGGATTGACGACGCCAGCGCCATCATGCGCGAGCGTACTGAGGAACGGCGCAAACGGGACCGGAAGCTGGAAGCGGATTGACATCGGACCGGTAACAATAGTGACCGTTTTATCAGGGAACGCCTCGGAGGGCCCCTGTTTGATGGCAAATAGACGGTCAAATGTATATTTAACGGCAGACGCCTGAACCGGCGTGCCATCATCAAACTTGTTTCCCGCCTTGAGCTTGAAATCCCAAGTCAGGCCGTCTTTGGATGTGGTCCAGCTTTCGGCGAGTTCCGGTTCGACTTCAGCAGAGCCTTTGCCGTTAACGGTCTTGTACCGCACCAAGCGTTGATATGCGTGGTAGGAGATGGTCCAGTCGTTGTTGTCCATCGTCACCGCCGGATCGATAGTCTGCGGATCAGCGGCCTTGCCGATCACCAGAACGTCCTTTGCCGTTTGTGCAGCCACCGGGGTGGCGGCGGTCGCCAGCACGAAAATTGCGCTCGCTAGAACTCGGGCGGTGCAGAATGCCCCACCCCTTGAGATTTTCTTTTGATGCATAGGCATTTCCTACTCTCCTCAAAGACAACTTCGACGGCCAATCCGTCAAAGAAAAAAATCTGACTCCGTTTGTTGCTTTGTCTTTCTGCGCGTCGGCAACGCGTAGAAAACAAATGGTCGGGGCATTCGAAGGCTATTTTATATACTGGCCAAATAGTTCTTGTGCTTCCGACAAGAGGCTCATTTGCTTGCGCACGCTTTCGCCAAGACTGTCGATCACGTCCTGAATCAACAGACCAAGGATGAAGTGGATGGCAGTTGTCGGTCGAAAGAAGAAACCTGACTCGGACGGCAATGCGACTACATAAGGTGTGATCGGGGCCGCCCAGTCACACAATTCGTCGCAGAAAACAATCACTTTGGTGTCGCGGTCACGGGCTGTTCTTGCAAGCACTGGTCCGTTCTTTCCGTAGCGGAAAGTGTCGATAATGATCAACGCCTTACTTGGTGCTGGGTCGGTGAGCAGTTTTGCGTAGACACCGTCTGTTCCGTCCATTTCGTGGACGTTGGCGCGGACGTAGTTGAGCCGTTGCACCAGGCCGTTCGCCAAGTAGCCCATGGTCTGAAACCCCGTTGCATAGACGCTGTTAGCGGACGTGATAAGGCTAATAATTTCCTTCCATATTGGTGTTTCTCTGTACTCACATGCCCTCTTAATCGCCAATGCTGCTGCCTCGTAGTGCGCGTATTGGTCGGGAAGCCCACGCGAACGCCGAAATTCTTCGAATCGGCTATCAATCGAACTGATCGCACGGCCAGCGAGTTGGTGCCTAACTGAATCTCTTGCTGCTGCAGCGTCTTCAAAACCGATCTTCTTGAAGAACCGAGTTACAGTCATCGGACTCACATGTACGTTCTCGGCAATCGCGCCGCTGGTGTCAACTAACACCGCAGAGGGGTTCGCAAGCAAATAGGCTGCAATCCGCCTCTCCAGCACTGTGAAGTTCTCTTGGTGCTTTGCGATTAGTTCGGAGAAGTTGCGATTCATGGACGGTCAAGGTGGTTTTTCAAAAATTCGTCAGGCAACATGGTGTTAAAAAAGATACTAAACTCGCAATTTATTAAAGTTGGTATTGGTGTAACATTTTAAGAAAAGCAGATTACGTGCCAGACTTTTTTGGCACACTCCCGCGTCTCAATATGTGGTCGAGTTTTTGTCACAAAAATGTGCTTTGATCGAGCTGTCACGAGCTTTTCATGGGGCTCGGCGAGCGTCTGTTACATCGCGAATTGCCGGGAAGTTTGTGACGAAAAACTGAGCGAACCGGGTTCGAATTTGCCCTGGTTTGGTGCAATTAATCATGAGCGGCGCACCAATGGCGCGCAGGCAATCATTTTCAGCGCCTCACCGAGCCGCTCCGGCACCTGCTTGTCGGAAGAACCTATCTTGGAGCGAACGAGGGGCGGGGAGGGGCGAAAGTTGGTATTTGTGGTTCAGCGTCCTTTTTCGACCATTCGATCAGCAGTCGTTGGTCTGGCTACATCCGCTCTTCCTGAGCACATCAATCCAGCACTCAAGATCATCGATGGACCACCTCGCCAGTTCTCCAGTCCGCGCTATTTACACCTAACAGCGAACACCCGGGCAACCTGTTCGGCGGCGTCCGTCAGCCACTCTGCCGCATTCGCCATGGCATTTTCAAGCCGTTCCGGGCCAAGGCATGGGGAAAAACATCCTCGCTCGAACAGCGCGTTAAGCGCAGGAAGCGAAGCACGGTCAACTGAACCGGAGATCAGGGTCACGGGCACGCCCGCCTCCCGGCCCATTCGGGCCGCAATGGCCGGTGCTTTGCCGCCGAGCGTCTGCGAATCCGTGCGCCCTTCTCCCGTAATCATCCAGTCTGCGTCTTTCAGGGCATTTGCCAAGCCATTCAATTCGGCCACTGTGCTGGCCCCTGAGCACATCACCCCACCCAATAGTCGAAGTGCGAAGCCGAGGCCACCCGCTGCGCCCGATCCGGGCAAGTCGCAAACGCAGCGTCCGAAGGCGGCTTCAGCGATTGCACCCATGTGCGCCAAGGCGGCGTCGAGAGCGGCGGCCTTCTCCAGCAGCAATCCTTTCTGAGGACCAAAAACGTAAGTCGCACCGGACGGACCGCAAAGCGGATTGCTTACATCCGAGAGTATCTCGATACTTGATTCGGCCAAGCGTGGATCAAGCATCGAAAGATCAAGCGTCTGCGCATTTCGCAAATCAAATGGAACGGGATCAAGCGGCGCGCCCTGCTGATCAAGCCACCGTGCCCCCAGTGCGCCTAACAGACCTGCTCCGCCATCATTTGTGCTGCTCCCCCCCAGACCGATAGCCAGATTGCGAATGCCTGAATCCAGTGCCGCCCGGATAAGTTCACCGACACCCGCGCTGCTGCGCCTTTCGATCGGGAGGCGCGTACCCGCCGCATCGGTCAGCGGGACCGCTTGTGCGACTTCGATTAGCCCGACGGACGCACCGGAAGCGGGATGACGGAACATCCCCCATTCGGCGTCGCGCGCATCACCACTGGCGCCGGTAACTGCCATCCGGTGTCGTTCGCCCCCTGTCGCCGTGAGAAGCACGTCGAGCGTTCCCTCGCCACCGTCGGCCATCGGACAGCAGCGCAGATCCACGTCCGGCCAGATACGGCGCAGGCCGCGTGCCCAGGATGCACAAACGTCCACAGCGGAGAGGGAGCCCTTGAAGCTGTCTGGAGCAAAAACGACGATCATGGCGAAACTTCCTTTGGCTCGTTTGTCAGCTCTCCAATACCCAGTGCAATATTATTGCGGCTGTCCACGAGAAGGCTGCGCCACCGTAAGCTTCTCCAGTCAAGGGGTTGAAGTACTCGTAGAAGCCCTTTTCCGCGATCAGCGTGCGGGTGTCGGCACACAAGCGATCATGTAGATCATTCCGGCCATAATGTGCACAGCCTTCGGCAATCATCCAGTTGATATGCGGCCATACCGGGCCACGCCAATAGCGCTGCGGTTCGAACGCGGCATCATCGGGACGTAACGAAGCCAGAGAAAAGCGGGCCTGACCAATCCAGCGTTCGAGCAACGCGAACTGCTGTGTGGCGGACGGCCCGTCGTACACACGGGCATAAGCGGCGAGGAAGGTGGCGTGGGCGGGGACGACGAGTTGCTTGCCAGTGCGCGTATCGAGTGAAACGTACTGGCGGAGGTCATCATTCCACAGCAGGGCGAAGGCTTGTCTCATGTGCTCGGCGCGTGCACGTTGCGCCCGGGCTTCGTCAGGAAGTCCGGCGTCTTCGCAAAGATCGGCAAGATCATTGGTCGCACGTAACAAGATTGCGTTGGTACCAAAGTCGACCACCCGATAGGGACACTCAGCGTAGATTCGAGCGGCATCAAACTTCAGGTCGCGGAACAGATCGAGAAGATACACAAAGCGGTCGTACTCGGTCTTGTGTGGACGTTGTGCGGCATCAACGTGTTGCGTATCGCGGCGGTGGTATTCGCGCTGCGTCGGCGGAACCGCTGCGAGTGGCACGTCCCACGCCGGACTGTTGTCCATGCCGGACTCCCACGGGTGATAACTCACCACCAAACCGGTGTTTTCCGGATCCCGGTCGCGTGACCACCAGTGATGGGTGGCAATCAGCTTGGGCAGCAACGTCGCAATGCGCTCTTTCGCCAAGCCATTGTCTTTGGCACGATCACGCATCAAACGTACCATCGTAGCCAGCAGCGGAGGTTGGGTAATGCTGGTCGTTGGGGGTGTACGATGCGTCAACCCCCATTGTTCGGGACCAGGAAAATAGCTATCGGCCGGCTGATGAAAAACGATATGAGGTACAAGGCCGTTTTCCCACTGCCCGAGGAAAAGGCTGTCGAGTTCCTGCCAGGCGCGGGCTTCGTCAAAACACATCCAGCCGAGCGCCGTGATTCCCGCGTCCCAGTTCCACTGGAAGGGATACAGTTTTGCCGACGGTACCGTGTAGCCGCCGCGATCATTGGCGCGCAGGATAGCCTGTGCGGTTTCGCGCATCGATTGGTCTGCGAAGGTCGTGGTCATTTCAATTGAACTCATGTGGTTTTCTTTCATGCAGATATGCGTTTTCCGGCCGCGTCGTACCAGCGCAGACACGGGACGTTCGGGCGAATGGGTAGGTCGTCGCCGCGATTGACGTCGAGGTTGGTGTCCACGGTAACGCGGACCCAGGTGTCGCCCAGCTTGCCCGAAACCTGTTTGTGCGGACCGAGCGCTTCGACGACGCCGACTTTCAGCCGCCAGGAATCGGCCGAGCCGTCAACGACAATATCTTCCGGGCGGATACCGAGTTGCGAAGCACCGCTCGGCGGCTCAATACCAAGCGCGGGCGCAAGAACACTGGAGAGTTGCAGGAAATTCATCGGCGGGTTGCCGATAAAACCACCAACAAACGTCGTCGCGGGATTGGCATAGACCTCCATCGGCGTGGCGTACTGGACGATTTCGCCACCGTGCATGACAGCGATACGATCTGCCAGACTCATGGCTTCGACCTGGTCGTGCGTGACGTAAATTGTTGTCGTCTGCGTTTCCTGCAGCAGCGACTTGAGTTCCGCACGCATTTCAAGACGCAGCAAGGCGTCGAGATTGGACAAGGGTTCATCCATCAGCAAGACGTCCGGCGCCATGGCGAGCGCACGAGCTACGGCGACGCGCTGACGCTGACCGCCGGACAGCTGACCGGAGTAACGGTCGAGCAGTTTCTCGATGTGCATCATTTCAGCGGCACGATCAACCTGCCGCTTGATCTTGTCTTCCGGATCCTTGCGCATCCTGAGCCCGAACGCGATGTTCTCGCGAATCGTCAGGTGTGGAAAGACGGCGTAGTTCTGAAACACCATGGCGATGTTCCGTTTTCCGGGCGCGAGCCCGTTGACACGGCGATCGCCGATCTTCAACTCGCCGGACGTTTCAACTTCCAGTCCGGCGAGAATGCGCAACAAGGTCGTCTTGCCGCACCCGGACGGGCCGAGCAGAACGCAGAACTCACGGTCACGAACTTCCAGCGACACGGACTTCAACACCTGCACGCCCTTGAATTCCTTTTCAACGTTACTTACTTGAATGGCTGACATGGTTTATTGCTCCAAATAGTCGTTTATCTCGGTGTGCCGGTCTTAGCGGTTGGAGATGCCCCACATGCTGAAGAGGTATTTCCGCACAGCGAAAATAAACACCAGCGATGGGACAATCAGGAAGAAACCGCCGGCAAAGCGGAAGTGCAAGGGCGATTCTTCCAGCGAGAAGAACAGGAAGGCGGTTAGTGTTCGCTCGTTCAGGGTCATGATCGAGGCAGCAAACACCTCATTCCAGGACACCACAAAGGAGAAGATCATCGTTGCCGCAATCCCCGGTAGCGCCAGAGGCATGACCACCTTGGTAAAGGCCGTGAAGGGCGTACATCCGAGCGTCAATGCTGCCTCTTCCAGTTCGCGGGGGATGCCCATGAACAGGCTTGAGGTCACCAGAATGGCAAAGGGCAATGCCAGCGCCGTATGGATCAGCGCCACGCCGGCCACCGTATCGTACAGGCCCATATTGATGAAGCGGGTGACCAACGGCAGCGCAAGAATGGCGATCGGGAAGGCGCGTGTCATCACGATCATGACGCGATAAACGCTCTGGCCAGGGAAATTGAAGCGGGCCAGTGCATAGCCGGCCGGCGCCCCTAGCACGATGGCAAATGCCATCGTCAGCGCCGCGACCTTCACGCTCGTCCACGTCGCGGCGAAGACGCCAGCGTAGTTGAGGAAGTAGATCATGGTCTCCGTCGTCAGGCCGACGGGCAGCAGGCTTTTCGGCCAGGACATGATTGCGTCCTTGGTCGAAAACGCCGACAGCCCGATCAGATAGACCGGTGC
>JAIFNM010000046.1 GCA_020047725.1 Betaproteobacteria bacterium | reverse complement strand
ACGTACTTGGCATCGAGACCAAGGCGTTCCGCCAGTCCGCGCAGGAAGCGTCCGGCCAACACCTCGTCGGCGCCGTAGTCGTGCGTTTCATCGGCGCACAGGGCGGGGTTGTTCCACACCGGTTGCCCGTCACGCCGCCAGTAGCAGTTGAGCGACCAGCGTGGGAGTTGCTCGCCGGGATACCACTTGCCCTGCCCGAAATGCGCCAGTCCCTGCGGTGCGTATTTTTCGCGCAGACTGTGGAAAACTTCCGCCGCCAGCTTGCGCTTGGTCGGGCCCATGGCCTCAGTGCTCCATTCGGCACCATCGCGGTCGTCAATCGAAACAAAGGTCGGCTCACCGCCCATGGTCAGGCGCACGTCGCCGGCCGTCAAATCGGCGTCGATGCGATGACCGAGGGTTTCGATCTGCGACCATTGTTCATCGCTGTAAGGCTTGGTAACGCGCGGCGCCTCCCAGACGCGTTCAATGCTCATGCTGTGCTCGAACTCGCACTCGCATTCGTCGGAAAACCCGGTAATCGGCGAAGCGGATGAGGGCTGTGGCGAACACGCCACAGGAATGTGTCCTTCGCCGGCAAACAGCCCAGAGGTCGGATCAAGGCCGACCCAGCCTGCGCCGGGTAGATATACTTCGCACCAGGCGTGCAGGTCGGTGAAGTCGACTTCGGTGCCGGACGGCCCGTCGAGCGATTTCACATCCGGCACGAGCTGGATGAGATAGCCGGAAACAAAGCGTGCCGCCAGCCCGAGATGACGCAATACCTGGACGAGCAGCCAGGCCGAGTCGCGACATGAACCGGTGCCCAGCTTAAGCGTCTGCTCCGGCGTTTGTACGCCGGGCTCCAGGCGGATGACGTAGCCGACGACGCTTTGAACGCGGCGATTGATGTCGACCAGAAAATCCACGCTCGGCATCCGCTTGCGCGGAATTGTGTCGAGCAACTCGCGAACCAGTCTGGTCGCCTTCATCGTCTGCAGGTAGGGCCTGAGCTCTTCCTGATGCGCGTCTTCGTACTTGAACGGAAACTTGGCAGCGTAAGGTTCGGGGAAGAAGTCGAACGGGTTGATCACCGACATCTCGGCCACCAGATCAACCTCGACGCGGAACTCGCGAGTTTTTTCGGGAAAAACCAGTCGCGCCAGATAGTTGGCCTGCGGGTCCTGTTGCCAGTTGATGAAGTGCTGTGCCGGCGTCACTTTCAGCGAGTAACTGAGAATCGGCGTACGCGAGTGCGGTGCCGGCCGCAGCCGAACCACTTGCGGCGAGAGGCTGACCAGGCGGTCATAGCGATAATGCGTCACATGATTGAGGGCGACTTGGATAGGCACGGTGGGCTCCGATGCAATAAGTATGAGTATGGTGGCAGGTCAGACAGTGGATATGGAGGAGTTATGGAAGAATCTTAGCAAGAGCCGCGCCATGCGGCATTGGTTAAATTCGCACTTTATTGATGCCTGATGCACCGGGTTGGTGCGTGCGCTTGAGGGCGGGCACCAAGAGGCGGCGAGCGGGGTAATTCCGCAATTGCTGGCTCCAGAAGAAGTCCTTGCGCGAATCAGTCGGCAGCGTGCAGTGCTTTCATTTCACTCCTGACATCTGCTGCTCTGGAAGCCAATGAATACGGTCTTCTTCAGATTGCATGCTCGGGAGCCCAATGTTTATGCGGCTTCCCGAGACGGGGGCGAAAAACCCGCTTGCGCACGGGTGAAAAGGGCGCAACGGCGCTTTGTCGGCCCGCCACAGCTTTACTTCCTGCTGGCCCGCAGGTTGATCGTGAAGCGGGCACCTTCACCGGTGTTGGCGGCTTCCAGACGGCCGCTCATGTTGTTTTCCACGATCATTTTCGACATGTAGAAGCCAATGCCGCTGCCTTTGCCTTCTTCATTGGTGAATCTCCGGGTGTTGGACTTTGGTTGCTTGATCAGGTGAAGGTGCTACTGTTCCGCAGCGCCATGATGGCGTCCCAGTGCGTCAGCACCAGATCGACGAGCTCCGGGTCGAACTGATGACCGCGCTGTTCGCGGAAGTACTCGAATGCACTGCGTTCGTCCCAGGCGGGCTTGTAGATGCGGGCGCTGAGCAAGGCGTCAAGGACGTCGGCGACGCCAACGATACGCGCTTCGATCCTGATTTCGTCCCCCTTGAGGCCCGCCGGATAGCCCTTGCCGTCGTGACGTTCGTGGTGCTGGTGGGCGATGGTCGCGGCCAGGCCGATAAGCGCACGATCCACCTTGCCAAGAATGCTGAAGCCGATGCTGGCGTGCTCTTTCATTTCCTCGAATTCGTCCACGCTGAGCTTGCCCGGCTTTTGAAGAACGGCGTCGCGGATACCGACTTTGCCGACGTCGTGCATCGGCGCTGCCGTCTCGATCATCTCGGCGGTGTTGGCGTCGAGGCCCGCCTTGAGCGCCAGGAACTTGGAGACCTGGGCGACGCGCCGGACGTGCTTGCCTGTTTCCTGGCTGCGGCTTTCCACCACATCACCGAGCATGTAGAGCAGTTCGCGTTGAGTATCAACAATCTCGCGGCTAAGGCGCAGGGATTCGGTGATGTCCTGGCAGATCATGATGATCGATTCAACCTCTCCGGCCAGGTTATGCACACCGACGAAGCCGACGCTGAACTGCAACTCTTTCTCATCACGCCCGAGGAAGTTTACAACGCGGCTGGTAAAGTGTTCGAGATTCGCCTGCTGGACTTCATCCAGGCAGCGCTCGTCGGCCAGATTGGGCATGATCCGTCTGATCGGCTGGCCTTCAAGCTCTTCGGAACTGAGCCCGAGCAAGTCTTCAAAGGGTGAGTTGATGCTGACGATGCGATGCGAACCATCCGTAACGCAAATGCAGGTGCTCAGTTCCAGCGCGCGCTTGTATTCGCCAACGAAATGGCGTTGTTCAGCCAGCGTCAGGTGGGTGCGGCTGAGCGCATCGACCAGGTTTTCGTAGGTTTCGTGTAGCGGGGTGACGTCGACATCGAGTGAGACGATTTCGGTCACGATCCCATGTTCGTCGAGGATGGGGACCAGATTGCTTTCGACGACATAACAGTCGCCATTCTTCTTCCGGTTCTTTACGACCCCGGTCCATTTCTTTCCGGAGGAGGTCGCGGAAAGAATTTCCTGATTGCGCTCTCTGGGTTCGAAATCATGGCGAAGTGTGCTGATCTCAAGGCCGATCATCTCTTCGCGCGTATAGCCGCTGATTTCACATAGCTTATCGTTGACGTAGGTGATGTTGCCTGTCAGGTCGAGTTTGCAGACGATGGCGCTTTGGTCGGCAAGATGCTTGTATTGTTCAAGCAGTACGCGGTCGCGCTGGCGTTCCTTGACGGCCAGGATAAAGGTGGTCATATGCGCCAGCTTTTCCAGAAGGCGCTCAACGTTGACCGGCTTGGTGATGTACTGGTCGATGCCCAGTTCGATGGCGCGGAACAGGTATTCGACGTCGTTATAGGCGCTGACGATGACGATGGGTTGATCCGGGACAAGTAGCCTGATTTCGCTGCTCATGGCCAGTCCACTGAGTCGCGGCATCTGGATGTCGGTAATGACGATGTCCGGGTGCTTCGCCTTGAACAGTTCGAGCCCTTCCTTGCCGTCGGCCGCAACATGCAGCTGGCCGACCCAGGGTTCGAGCATCATCGCCAGCTCTTCGCGCGTCGATGTGTCGTCTTCGACATAAAGCAGGTTCAGAGACTCTAGAACCTCAAGCGCTTTCATGTCCATTTCGACTCTCCCCCTGTTCACGCATGGCTTTTATTTGTAGTGATTCAGCGGCATTCTAGCTGCTTCTGGCAGCAAGGCGTGTTCTCGTTCCTTGCTAGCGCTACGCCATGCTTGAATTCATTGTCCGTACAGATCGAACCGCATTACGGGCGGCTGGCGCTGTCGATTTTTTCTAAAGCCAGTTTTATGGCGATGGCGTCGGCTGGGCGAACCAGCCGATCGATTTCTTTGCCGTGGTGCATGAAAACCAGCGTTGGCCACAGCTTTACACGGAAGGAGCGCCCCAGCGGGCGGCCCTGGCCATCTTCAACTTTGATACGTAGTACGGATGAATGATCTGCCAGAGCCGACGCGATCAGGGGTTGGGCAGCCTGGCAGTGAGTGCACCAAGGTGCGCCGAATTCAAGAAGCAGCGGGCCTTCAACGGCATCGATGTCGGCGCGTAAGGGTTCGATTTCACAATATTCCATTTTCGGCATGTCTCCAGTGGCGGCTTCGGGTTTTCAATTTCAAGCGAATACGGCCTGCATGGCTTGGGCATCGGCCTCGATCTCCGGCAGCAGGTCGGCAAAGGTCTGGCGAGCGGCGGCTGCTTCGCTGGCTTCCGGATCGACTCCCGGGTGCATCCAGGCGAAATGGGGGTTATCGAGGAGGCTGCTGACGTAAATGATGTCGGCGAGCGTATGCACCGTGGGCAGAGGGTTCCGCACCTGATCGTGATCGGTACTGGCCGCAACGACGGCTTCGGACATGCCGAGCGCGTTGAGCAGGGTGACGCCGATGTTTTCGTGCCATTCGACGATTAGACTCTTGACGGACTCCGGCTGGGTGCGGAGCTCCGGGTATTGTGCTGCGCGGTAGAGCAGGTAGAAGGCGCCGAGATCGTGCACCAGTCCGGCCAGGAGGGCTTCGTCGGGATTGATCCGGGTCTGGGTGCGCGCCAGGATGCGGGCGGCAGCGGCGGTCTTGAGCGTATGGTCCCAGAGGATACAGGTCAGGTTGCTGAAGACTTCCATGTCCCGCGAACGCATGATCTGGCTCATGGCGATAGTCAGTGCGGTGGTACGCACCAGTTCTACGCCCAGGCGACTGATGGCGGCCCGCAGGTCCTTGGCTGGTGAGCCGTCGGGGCTGTAGAGGGCGGAACCGGCGAGGTGCATCAGCTTGGTCGCAATCAGAGGCTCGACGCCGACGATACTGGCAATGCGCGCCGTTGGCAGGTCCGGATTCTGCAACTCCTTGCGCAGGCGTAATGCGGCGTCGAAGGAGGTGGGGAAAACGACCGTGCCGGCCAGTTCCCGGGCGATGTCTGCGAGTATCCGGAAGTGTTCTGTGGCGTGTTCTGTGCCGATCTTGTCGGCGGAAGGGGCAGGACCTGTGTTCATGGCGGGATTCTTTTCTGGATTAAAGGCCTGGAATGGGCTGGAAAGGCGCACGCTGTTCCTCAAGTATCTGTGAGTCCAGCGGTGGCCGTCAATTCTGTTGTCTTTTCAAGACGAGTGACTATTTCGCGACGGCTCTCCCGGGGGGGGCGGCTGCGTTATCATTGCGCATGCTCAAACGTCCACTTTTCCTGCCAATTGTCCTGTTGGCTTTCACGATTTCCAGTTGTGCCACGCGTGTCGGTTCCGGTGGCCACAAAGAAACCCGCTTCGACCCGCGCTATCTGGCCAAGACCGAAATCGACCGCGTTATTGATACCGACCGCGCCGAGGTGGTCGCCGGCTTGCGCCGTGTCGCCGAGAAGCTCTACAAGCGCAATCCGAAGGAGTGGCGGAAGTCTGGCCAGCCGAGCATTGAGGCGGCGCTGGATCGCCTGTTTTACGGTGGCGTCGACTTTCCTGAGCTGGAAGGGCGGCGCGAGGGGGCTGCTGCCATGTTCGCCTTCAGCCCGAACTACAAAGGTGACCGCATTCTGGGCGTGATGGCCGGGTTGCTGGGCATGACCTACGCCGCGTTTGAATATAAGGACGATTTTTATGTGCTTGACGCTGTAGACGAGCAGAAGCTCTACAATTGCGCCCGTAACATCGAGATCGCACTGTGGAAGATGTCGTCAACACGGAATGCCAACGGTGAACCGCTGCTGCTGTCCAATGAACTGGACCCAAACAATCCCAATCTGAGCTTCGAACGTGAGTTTGGCCGTGTCATCGGGCTCCTTGATTTTCTTTCCAAGCTGATGGCCGACAAGAACGGACGAACGATCACGCGTTTTACTCAGAGCCTTGCGACGGCGGTATTTTTGCCTGTCGGGGCCTTAGGAATCAGATGAAGTCAATCGTTATTCTCATTTCGGGACGGGGCAGCAACATGGAATCGCTGCTCCATGGCGCGGCGTCCGGATCCTTGCCGGTGCACGTGGCCGCAGTCATCTCCAACCGTCCTCTGGCAAAGGGGCTGGAAACAGCCACCACCATGGGTATCCCGACCCATGTAATCGACCACACGAAGTTTGACAGCCGCGAAGGTTTTGACGCGGCGGTGGCGGAGGTGATCGATTCCTTCTCGCCCGACCTTGTGGTGCTGGCCGGTTTCATGCGCATCCTGAGCGACAGTTTCGTGCGTCGTTTCCAAGGACGGATGATCAATATTCATCCCTCGCTGCTGCCGTCGTTTCCAGGTTTGCATACGCACCGTCGGGCGCTGGAGGAGGGCGTACGAGTGCATGGCTGCACGGTGCATTTTGTGACACCTGCCCTTGATCACGGCCCGATCATCGTGCAGGCCGTTGTGCCTGTGGTCGATGGCGACGATGAGGCGAGCCTGGCAAAGCGCGTGTTGGCTCAGGAACATCAAATATATCCAATGGCCGTGCGCTGGTTTGCCGAGGGGCGTTTGCGGTTGCTTGATGAACGGGTTGAATTGAATGCAGTGCAGGACGGTTCGGGCGTACTGATTTCGCCGTCGGTGCACTAAAGGATTCATGCCCTTCGCGCTGATCATCGCAATTGCCGCATCACTTGGAATTCATGCGGCAGCACTGTTCGGGCCGGACCTCGACCTGTCGACCGAACCTGAATCGCCGCCGCTTATGGCGGTACTACGGCCAGTGCCTAAACCACCGTTGCCTCCTTTACCCCATGTCGAACCGGTGAGACCGCCAGAGAATCCCACGCCGATCAAGCCCAAAACGCCGCGCCGCAAAGCGGATACCATGGCAAGAACGGAAAGTGCAACGCCGGTCCTGAGTGTTCCCGAAGAGTCCTCCGAGGGCGGCGCGAGGACGATACCGTGGCCGGCACCCGAGCCGGAGCTAGCCAACCAGTCGGGTCTGGAGCCGGATATTCCAGTGCCTGAGCCACTCGCCGTGCCAACTGTTCCGCGTCTCCCATCGCACGGAGTGATTCACTACCGGGTTGATCGTGGCGATTCGAATTTCCAAATTGGCGTTTCCAGGAATGAGTGGGAGATCATTGATGGGCGTTACCGACTGAGGTCGGTTGTAGAAACGACCGGTCTTGTCTGGCTGTTCAAAGCCTACCGCATCGAGATGGAAAGTCAGGGTTTGATCACGGCCGAAGGCCTGCGGCCGGATAGTTTTGCACTTAGTCGCAACGGCCAAACTGCCAAGGAAAAAGCGTTTTTCGACTGGGAGACCATGAGGGTCAAGATCGGAAATCTGCCTGACCAGGCGTTGACCCACGGTACGCAGGATCTGCTTTCTTTTAACTATCAACTTGGTTACCTGCCGAATCTAGTGGCTGGTGGTGATCTTTCGATTGCAACGGGCAGAAAATACGGGGTCTACCATCTCGAGGTGCTTGGCGACGAGTTGATCACATTGCCGGCGGGCGAAATACGCACGCTGCACCTGCGTGCTCCCGGCGAAAATACCACCGAACTCTGGCTGGCTTATGATTATTTGCTGCTGCCGGTTAAAATTCGCCATGTCGACAACAAAGGGGGCAGCATTGTCCAGGTCGCCACCACAATCCAACTGAGTCCAGAATAATGCGTTTTACACCTGCCCTGTTTCACCACACCGAAGTTCTGCTTTCAGAATTGCTGCGTTCGACCTTTCCAGCTGATCTGGTCGTGTCCCGCTACTTCCGGCAAAACCGGGAGCTGGGGCATGCCGACCGCGGATTTGTCGCCGAGACGGTCTATGCGGTGCTTCGCCGCAAGCGCTCACTCTCAGCGCGGTGCCTTGATGACGTGAGTTCGCGGCGCTTACTGCTGGCGACTCTGGCCTGTGTGCACGGTCTGAACCGGCGTGAACTGGATGTCGTGCTGAATGAAGTCGAGGGCAAGTGGCTGGCGCATGCCAAGGCCGTCAAGCTGGAAGAACTGCCATCGGCGGTTCGGCTCGACCTGCCTGACTGGCTGTACGAGGCGCTGACGCTGCAGTTTGATGTGCCGGAATTGGACGCATTGGCGGTTGGCCTCAACCAGTCCGCGCCACTTGATCTGCGGGTCAATCCGCTCAAGGCAGAGCGTGCTACGGTACTGGCCCGGCTCAATGCCGACGGGCTGGCGGCTGAGGCGAGCCGCTATTCGCCGCTGGGCATTCGCCTGGCCGGCAAACCATCGATTTCGCGCCATCCGCTGTTTCTCGATGGCAGTTTCGAAGTGCAGGACGAGGGCAGCCAACTGCTCGGTTTCCTGTTGCAGCCGAAACGTGGCGAGATGGTGGCGGACTTCTGTGCCGGTGCCGGTGGGAAGACGCTCCTGCTCGGTGCGTTGATGCGCTCGCAAGGCCGTTTGTACGCCTTCGATGTGGCCGAAAAACGTCTGGCCAAACTGAAGCCGCGTCTGGCGCGCTCCGGATTGTCAAATGTTCATCCGGTGCGTATCGAATCGGAAAACGATATCAAGATAAAACGACTGGCCGGGAAGCTTGATCGCGTGCTGGTCGATGCGCCATGTTCCGGACTCGGGACCTTGCGTCGCAACCCCGACCTGAAATGGCGGCAAACGCCGGAAAGCGTGGCTGAACTGACAACCAAGCAAGCGGCGATTCTCCATTCGGCCTCTGTTCTGGTAAAAAAGGGCGGACGCCTGGTCTATGCCACGTGCAGCCTGCTCGATGCGGAAAATGAGAGTGTTGTGTCGGCGTTTCTAGTCGCACATCCGGAGTTCGTCTCGCTATCGGCGGCCGAGGTGCTGCGCAAACAGGGCATTGAAATTGACTGTGATACTGAGGGTGGCGAGCGTTTTCGTCTGCTTCCGCATCGCCACGGAACCGACGGATTTTTTGCGGCGGTAATGGAGCGTCAATGAACGAGAAGGAAATGTTCGCCTTGCTCCATCGCTTCTGGGGCGATTTGAGCCATCCGGATTTTTATTGGGTGGCACTGGGTATGGTGTTGATTCTGGGTTTGTCCTGGTGGATTTCGTTCCGTTTTCGGGAGCGTGAGAGCGGCCAGGAAAAATCGGTCCAGAGCGGATTGAAAGCCTTCGGTACGGGTAGCCTGAAACGTATTGCCTTTCCGCTGATTGCGCTGGTGCTGGTTCTGCTCTTGCGCAAGACGCTTGTCGCGATGCAGTGGGGGCACTTAAGCCTGCTCTATCTTGCAGGACCTTTACTCATCTCGTGGGCGCTGGCCAGAATCCTGGTTTACGTGTTGCGTCGCGTGTTTTCAAATGGGGGCTTCCTCAGCAGTTCCGAGCGAGTGATTACCGCGATCATCTGGGGCTGGATGGTGCTTGACATCACCGAACTGGCCGATCCGGTGATCGAGATGCTTGAGCAGGTGAGCTTCAGCGTCGGCAAGCAGTCGATAAATCTCTGGATGATGATGCACGGTGCTGTGACAGTCTGCGTCACACTGCTCATCGCGCTCTGGATTGCCAGTCTGATCGAGAGCCGCCTGATGGCGGCCGAGCATATGGATGGGAATATCCGTGAGGTGCTGGCGCGGGTTGCCAAGGCGGTTCTTTCCGTGATCGCCTTGCTCAGCAGTTTGACGCTGGTCGGCATCGATGTGACGGCGCTCTCTGTTTTCAGTGGTGCTTTGGCCGTTGGACTTGGTTTCGGTTTGCAAAAAATCGCCAGTAATTATGTGAGTGGTTTTATCATCCTGCTCGACCGATCAATCCGGCTGGGCAATCTGATAGCCGTGGATGACAAGACCAACGGAACCGTCACACAGATCACCACGCGTTATACCGTGCTAAAAACCTTATCAGGAACGGAAGTAATCATCCCCAA
>JAIFNM010000177.1 GCA_020047725.1 Betaproteobacteria bacterium | reverse complement strand
TTTGCAGGTGTCTCATGGTGATGATAATTACAGCGCCAGATACAGGGCAAACGGAACGAAAATGATCGAGGCAATATTACCGCCGACGACTATCGCGGAAACGAGGCCCGGTTCCTGATCATAGCGTTCGGCAAAGATGTAGTTCATCACTGCCGGCGGCAAGGCAGAATAGAGCAGCAGGACACCTTGCATCGGTTCAGTCAGTGGCAGGAATTTGACCAGAGGCCAGGCGATCAGCAGGCCTGAAATCGGGCACAGCAGGGCGCCAACCACACCGATGCTCCAGCGCTCAACCTGGAAACTCGCGAAGCCGACGCCAAGCGTGAATAGGCCAAGCGGAATCGCCGTGTCTCCAAGCATCTTCGTACTGGTCGCCAGCCACGGAGGCAGGGCAAGTTCCAGCAGGCTCGCCAGAACGCCGACGATCATCGCCCATAGCATGGGCCCCTTGAGAATCCCCCGCATGCTGGCCTGGGGCGAGCAGATGCGTATTCCCAGCGTAAAGTGAACCAGGCTGAAGATCATGAACAAGGCGACAGCCGCTGGCAGCATTGATGGCCCGAAGGCAAACAGCGTCAGCGGCAAACCCATGTTGGCGACGTTGGTGAACATCATCGAGGGAATGAAGGCGTGGGGGTTGTAACCCAGCACCCTGGCCACGCCCCAGGCTATCAGACCGGACCCGAGCACGACGATGAGAGCGCCGCCGATCAGGGGCAGATACTCCAGGATATGAAAATCCTTGGAGGCCATGGCCGTGAAAATCAGCATCGGATACAGAAGATCCGTGCATAGCCGGTTGATCCAGGTTACGTCCGGCTTCCGGAACCGGCCGTAAGCGTAGCCCATGGCCGAGATGATCAAAACTGGGGTGATAATGCCGATGATGCGAAGAACGAGTTCCATTGCGATCCTGAAGATGGCTTGGTCAGGTGACTATTCGGGCCAGGCTACGCCGGGCAGCAAGGGAAGAGTGTACTTGAAAGCTGAGCGCAGTACGTCGTCAGAGTAGCTATGGCTGATCAGCCTGAATCATGGCGCATGCATTGGCTCGCCGGGTTTACAACCTGAGGCAGTTGCGGGTCGGAGCAGCAAATGCTCAATCAACCATCAAGGCGGATGAAAGAATCTCTTTCGGCAGAGTCAGCTTCCACTTTTCCAGTTGTGATCGGCTGAACAGGAATACGCCCTGATTGTTGAGGATGGGAATGATTTTTTGCGGTGGGACGCCCTTTTCAAGGATATTGTTGGCCAGTCCGGCCGCGAGAACCCCCATGTCTCGACCATACAGGACGAGACCGCCAACGGTTCGATTAGCCCCGACCGCAAAATCCCAGAACGCGAACGGTGGAACTGTGGAGTTCCTGGAAACCCAGGAAATCAGTTCTTCGGCATCCACTGGCGTGCCTTCTGCTGTCTTGACGCTCTGGTACAAGCCGATTACTGCGGCGTCGTACTGCCCTTTGGCAGACAGCACCGCCTCCTTGTACTCGTGCAGCGTGCCGATCATGCGGAAGTCGACGATGACACCATTGATCACGGTGCTGTCCTTTGTACCGAAGATCTCTTTCTTGCTGACCTGTGCGGTTACATCGTCGTCAAAAAGCACGAGAATTTTCTTCGCGGTCGGAATCAGCGCTTGCAGAAACGCAATTGATCGCTTTAGCAAGGGCCGTTCCAGCACTCCCGTGAAGTTTTCGGCGGTCGGTGGAACGTGGTCACGCGGGTTGCTGTTGATCCCGAGATAGACAACGGGGGTCTTGGTATCGGCTAGACGCTTCACCAGGTGAATCAGCGCTGCGTCATCACCGAGAACGACCAGATCCGGCTTCAGCTCAAGGTACTTTTTCCATGCCAGATCAGACATTTTCTGGTGCTGATCTTTAGGCAATCGCTTGGTGTCCATCTCAAAAAACTCGAGCTTGTACCGGGTTCCCAGAGACTCCTGCAGCGCCTTCTTGTAACTGGCGTCCCACGCATATCCAGCATGATAACTTTCGACGACAAAGACTTTTTTTTGCGCAAGAACGCTTAGCGGAAACAATAGTAACAATAGAAAAAACGTGGTGAATGCTGTTTTTTGCTTTTTCATTTTGTCCCCTGAACTGCGTTGAAAATCGCGCTACACCGAAGCGGATGGCTAGGCTCCGCTCTCATTAAACTCAACAACCTTGGCGTGTGCGACAAAATCCAGCCAGTTCGTATCCAGCTTTGGAATGAGTTCGATGGCACGCCCGATATTGCTGTTCAAACCGGCCTGCTCGATCTCGAGAGCCGTGGCATTGATCGTTTGAGCACACATGTTTGCTGACGCCCCCTTGATGAAATGCGCCGCTGAGCGCACGGCCGAACCGTCGCCGCTGGCAATGGCGTCCTTCAGCTTTTCCAGATCGCCGGGCATATTGGCGAGGAACATCTGCAGCAGGGTTTTCGCCAGTTCGGCATCGTCCATCATGATCTTCAGGAATGCGCTGTAGTTGAACACGGCGTCGGGATCCTGACGCTCTGGCTCGGCCCCGGACGGGATAATGGCCGGCGTTGCCGGGTCTGCCGTGCACATCAGCCATTGATCGAGGCAGGCAGTCAACTTGGCGATGGCAATCGGTTTGGTCAGGTAGTCGTCCATGCCAGCGTCCAGACATTTCTCGCGGTCGCCGCTCAGCGTGTGTGCAGTCATGGCAATGATCGGCGTTTTTATGTCCAGTTCACGCAGGCGTCGCGTCGCGTCGTAGCCGTCCAATTTCGGCATCTGGCAATCCATCAGGATCAAGTCATACTTTTCCTGCTCGACCATCTCGACCGCCTGTTGCCCGTCGGACGCGCTGTCGATCTGCGTGTAGCCGAGTTTTGCGAGGATTCCCTTTATGACCATCATGTTTACCGGGTTGTCTTCAACCACCAGCAACCGGGCAATGCGCTTGCCCGCTTCGGCAAGCGAACGGCCGGTAATGATGGTGCTGGCCTCATCAGGCCGGCGCCCCAGTACTCGCAGCAGGCATTCCATCAGGATGGAACGCTTGACCGGCTTGTTCAGGTAGGCGGCAAACCCGGCCTGTTCAAACCGTTTGGCATCTCCCCGGTATCCGGCCGAAACACACATGACGAGCGCCGTTCCGGCGTTGGCCGGATTTTCGTGCACGCGACGGCCTAGACTCTCGCCGTCGCTGACCGGCAGGCTCATGTCGACAAACACGCAGCGGAAAGGCGCTCCTGTATCGCGTGCCGCATCAATGCAAGCCAGTGCGCGCTCGGCATCTGGAATGCCCTCAGTATTGAAGCCCCAGACGGTGAGCAATGTCGTGACGTTTTTTAACGTGACGTCGTTATCGTCAACAACCAGGATTCGCGTGCCCTTGAGTTCGCGCAGACTCGCCATTCCCGGTGCCTCGGGTTCGGCTCGGCCAGCCGCCTGCGGCACCAGATCGATGTCAAAGCTGAACGTCGTTCCCCTATTTTCAACGCTCAAAACGCTGATCTCGCCGCCCATCAGCTCGACCAATTGTTTGGCAATCGGCAAACCAAGCCCGGTCCCACCATATTTTCGCGTTGTCGAGCTGTCGGCCTGCTCGAACGGGTCAAAAATCTTGTCAATATTTTCACTGGCGATGCCGATCCCGGTGTCCTGAATCTCGATCCGCAGCACGATTCGATCCTGCACATCCGGTCGCCGGCTAATCAGCAGGGAAATTGTGCCGGACTCCGTGAACTTGAGCGAGTTACCGATCAGATTGGTGAGTATCTGGCGAATCCGGCCCGGATCACCACGCAATAGCAGGGGCACGTCCGGGTCAAGCCGCCAGGCAAACTCCAGCCCCTTTTCAGCTGCCCGAAAGCTGTTCAGCTCGGCAATATCCTCAATCAGCGCCAGAAGATTGAAATCAATGACTTCCAGGGTCAATTTCTGCGCTTCGATCTTGGAAAAATCGAGAATATCGTTGATGATTGACAGTAGCGACTCGGAGCTGGAGCGGATGATGTTCAGATAGCGCTGCTGCTCGCTGTCGAGCCGTGTATCGAGCAACAAGGTCGTCATGCCCATAACGCCGTTCATCGGCGTACGGATTTCGTGCGACATCATGGCCAGGAAGGTTGCTTTTGCCTGATTGGCCGCTTCCGCCTTTTCTCGGGCGGCAATCAGGTCCTCCTCGATGCGGATGCGTCCGGTGATGTCACTGAAACCGAATACACGTCCGATGATGCGCTCGTCGAGAAACTGCGGCAAGGACTTGCACTCGAAGACCCGACCGTCCACCAGCTTGAACAGATCGTCGCTTTCGTGTTCATCGACGATCTCGCGCAAACGGCTGGCAAGGGTCGCGCTGTCCTCAGCCTGGGCGCACATGAAATCAAGAATGGCCTCATCATCCTGACTGAGCAGCAGGTCTTCGGGAAGCTGCCACATTGAACTGAGCCGGCGATTCATGCTGGCAATCCGCCCCTGCCAGTTGATCACCAGAATACCGTTGCCGGTCGATTCCAGCGTCGCCCGGAGTTGTGATGTCGCCTGCGCCAGATCATCCTGCACGTGCGACTCTTCATGAATTTCGTGGGCCTGAACCATCAACCAGCGCTTGCCTTCCTGTTCGACAACCCGGACGGACTTCGCCGCAGTTCGCATCGACCCATCGGCGCACAGGTACAGGCCTTCCTGGGACTCGATGTTTAAATATTGGCCGCTGCGCACATCTTCCCAATAGAAAACGTCTGGCAAGGAGCATTCGACATCCAGAATCGATTTTTCGAGCAGTTCGGCATCGCTGTAACCGAGCGTCTGTGCCGCTGCGCGGTTGGCCACGACGATGCGCAGACTTTCCGGTTCGACCAGCAGGATCATCTGCTCGGCCTGGTCGATAAGCAGTCGTTCCAGGCTGCTCATTTCTTGAATCCGTCCTTGTCCGGGGTTCCCGCATCAAAGAAATAGCTGACCCGTTTGCGCGGGCTCAAATAGTTGTAAATTTCCTTTGGCAGTTGTGCCGGCCGGATGGCTTTGGCGATATTGACGTCCGCTTCGACCTCCATGTCGACGAGAATGGCGTCATCCTTGGGTATGTCGGCATCGTAGACCACCACCATTGGCTTCATCGGCTTGCTGGTATTTATCGTGGCGACCATGCCGATCATGCCGTTGGAAAGCTGGACGATGGTTCCCGGTGGATAGACGCCGAGGCAGCGCACAAAGACCTGCAGAAGTTTGGGGTCAAATTTGGCGCGCTGCTTGGCGAACATTGTCGACAAGGCCTCATGCGGCGTCAGCGCATTGACGATATTCAACGGATTGCACATCTCGTCGTAATGGTTGGCGATGGCCACGATGCGCGCCAGCACGTTAATGGCCTCACCCTTGAGCTTTTGCGGGTAGCCGGAGCCGTCGAACAGTTCGTGGTGATCGCGGATGATAGCGAGCGTCAGCGGTGGAAATTTCAGCCCCTGACCAATCTCAACGCCATACTGGCAATGCAGTTCGTAGAATTTGCGCTCGGCCTGGGTAAGCGGCTCCATCTTCATCAGGATCGCGCTCGGAATTTCCCGACGACCGACATCGTGGAACAGCGCACCCATTCCCAGCGAGCGAATTGCCTCCTGCGGCAGTTTGATATCGCGCGCCATGATCAGCGACAGCATGGTGACGTTCAGCGAATGAAAATACAGCTCTTCGCCGCCCATCTTGTCGCCCATCATGTGAATGGCGAGTTCAGGCGCAGAAAGAATCGAATCGGCAATCTGATCGACCAGGCGACCGGCCTGCTCGACGGTTTGCGCAGGATTCGCAAGCAGATTCTTCTCGATGCCGTGAATCGTCTTGGCTGTATCAACAAAGGCGGTTTCAATCCGTGCCGACGCCTCGCGCTGTACCTTGATTTTTTCGATCAGCGCGCGTTTGGCGGCGAGGGCTGGGTGTTCGGTCGGCAAAGCCGTTTGTGGTGTCTCCATCTCGGTGCGACTTTGTGCCTGTAATGGCGGCGGTTTGAGATCAGAGCGCGCCGGATCGTAACGGCACTTTTTGAGGCCAAGACTCCGGATGATCTTGATCTGTTCCTCGTCCTTGATCTTGAAGTTGTTGAAGGCAAAAGGATGCTCAAACCATTTGAGATCGAGGTAGACATACAACCCGATCTTAAGCTGATCCATCGTAATCCATGAACTAACCGGTTCCGACATGGTTGAAAGCCTCCCTGGGCCGCTCAGTTTTCTCAAGTGTCATCGTAAGAGTTTTTCGCCGGTCACGCCACCATAAAAAAACGCTGCCCGCAGGCAGCGTTTTCATAGCTAATGCAGAACCTGCTCTATGCGGGGACGACAACCACCCGTCGCCGTTGCAGAAAGATGACCAGCGCCAGCACGCCCAGCGTCGGGACAAACATCCACTCCGGAGCCGGGCGCTTGTTCTCGACCTCAAGCGCGGTTACTTTCTGCCCCTGCTGGAAGCCTGCCTTCTCGGCCTTGCTGCGGAACTTGACGGAGATGACATCGATCTGGTCGCCCATCGGTAGCAGGCGCAAACCAAAGCGTTCAAGACGCTGCACCGCCGGGCCCACTTCAGTCAGCGGAAGCAGCATGCCCTTCTTGACCAGCTTGCCGTTCATGTCTTCGCCTTCGATCCAGACGCGCAATTGCTCGTTGGCCGGCGCCTTCTCGATGACTTGCATCAGGTCGGTCGAGGCGATCTTGCTGTAGGGCGGATAGATCATGTCCATCCAGAAGTTTGGACGGAACAAGCTGAAGGCCACAAGCAGCAGGATGGCGCTCTCGTACCATTTACTGCGCGTAATGAACCAGTTCTGCGAGGCGGCAACGAAAATCAAGCTGGCCGCTACGGCAGAGACGACGACCAGGATGAATTCCGGAATGCTGCCGATTCCAATCAGCAGGAGCTGCGTGTTGTAGATGAACATGAACGGAAGAACGCTGGTGCGAATGCTGTACCAGAATGCCGTGAATCCAGTCACCATCGGGTCGGCCTTGGCAATACCCGCCGCCGCGTATGCCGCCAATCCGACCGGCGGCGTCACGTCGGCCATGATGCCGAAGTAGAAGACGAACATGTGGATGGCGATCAGCGGCACGATCAGCCCGCTTTGCGCACCAAGTTCAACAACCACCGGTGCCATCAGCGACGACACGATGATGTAGTTGGCCGTCGTTGGCACACCCATGCCGAGAATCAGCGACGCCACGGCGACCATGGCCAGCATCAGCAGCAGGTTGCCGGACGAGATCAGTTCAACCACCTCGGCCAGCACCAGTCCGATGCCGGTCAGCGTGACCGTGCCGACGATGATGCCGGCAGTCGAGGTAGCGATGGCGACGCCAATCATGTTGCGCGCGCCGGCAATCAAGCCAGTCTTCAAGTCGCCGAACCCTTGCACCAGATCCTTCTTTACGTCGTGCTGACCACGGAACCAGGCGCTGAGCGGGCGCTGGGTAATCAGGATGACGACCAGGAACATCGTCGCCCAGAATGCCGAAAGTGCTGGCGAGAGCTCTTCGATCATCAGGTTCCAGATCAGCGCGGCCACGGGCAACAGGAAGTGCAGGCCGCTCTTGATCGTCGGGCCGGTTTCCGGGCATTTGAGGATCGGTGCGTTCGGATCATCCAGGCGCAACTCCGGATAACCGGCTTCATACTTGAGCAAACCGATATAGGCCGCAACCATCAGTACGCTGATAATGAAAATCGATGCATCTCCGGCAACGCCCTTGATCCAGCCAAGGCCGTAATAAACCACGTTGGCGAGAATGATCACTCCACTGACCGAGAGCAACAGGCTGATCAGCCGGTTCTTCAGCGGCGCGACATAGTCGCGCGGTATGCCTTCGATACCCGACTTGCAGGCCTCCAGGTGCACGATGTAGAACAAAGCGATATACGACATGATCGCCGGCAAGGCGGCATGCTTGATGATCTGGGTATAGGGGATGCCAACGTATTCAACCATCAGGAAGGCCGCTGCACCCATCACCGGCGGCATGATCTGGCCATCGACGGATGCAGCGGTTTCAACGGCGGCAGCCACATGCGGCTTGTATCCGACACGTTTCATCAGCGGAATCGTGAAGGTACCGACCGTCACCACGTTGGCAATCGAACTGCCCGAAATGAGCCCGGTCAGGCCCGAGGAAACAACCGCCGCCTTGGCCGGACCACCGCGCATGTGACCAAGGAAAGAAAGTGCGGACTTGATGAAGTAGTTGCCCGCACCGCCCGTATCGAGCAGCGCGCCGAAAAGCACGAAGAGGAAGACAAAACCCGACGAAACGCCCAGCGCCACACCAAAAACGCCTTCGGTGGATAACCACTGATGGGTCATGCCCTTGGTAAAGGAGGCACCCTTGTGGGCAATCATGTCCGGCATGTAAGGGCCGAGGAAGATGTATCCGAGAAAAATAGCCGCCATGATCGCCATCGGCAAGCCGACGATACGCCGTGTTCCTTCAAGGAGAACGATGATGCCCGTGAGCGCAACGGCAAGATCCAGCGTGGTTGGCTGGCCGGGACGCCCAGCGAGTTCGGCATAGAAAAGGTAAAGATAAGCGGCGCAGAAAGCACCGAGCAAGCCCAGTACCCAGTCCTGTACAGGAATACGTGTCCGCGGCGAGCTTTTGAGCGGTGGGAAAAGCATGTAACCCAGAAACATCGCGAACGCCAGGTGAATGGAGCGCGACTGCGTATCGTTGAGTACGAAAATGCCGAACGCAAACGGCAGCGGCGAGGCAATCCAGAGCTGGAACATCGACCACGCCAGTGCTGTATACATGACTATCTTGGCAGGCAATCCGGTCGGCCGGCGGCCACCGGTATCCGATTCGGCAACGAGTTGCCGGATTTCGTCGTCGGTCATATCCGACGTCTTGACTTCATTTTGACTCACAAACGACTCCCTGTTCTGAAGGACATAAAGGCAAGACGGCTCCGATTAGGAGCCGTCTGACCATCAACTGGCGAATGCTATTTCGCCGGTCCGGCTCTTACATCCAGCCTTTTTCCTTGTAGTACTTGACGGCGCCGGGGTGCAGCGGAGCCGACATGCCGTTCTTGATCATGTCTTTCGGATCAAGATTGGCCAGCGCCGGGTGCAACTTCTTGAACTCCTCAAAGTTGTCGAACACCGCAGAAACCATGGCATAAACGACGTTATCCGGAACCTTGGCCGAGCTCAGGAAGCTGGCCACGACACCAAAGGTCTTGATCGCGTCGGGATTGCCCGGATACATGCCACCAGGAATGGTCGCAGCGGCGTAGTAAGGGAAATCCTTGATCAATTTGTCTATCGCCGGGCCGGAAATCGGAACCAGTTTTGCGCCACAGGTGGTGGTCGGATCCTGGATGTTGGCTGCCGGACTGGCAACAACATAGGCAAAGCCGTCGATCTTGTTGTCGCACAGCGCTGCGCCATGCTCGTCGGGCTTCAACTCGGAGGTCAACGAGAAGTCACCGGTCTTCATGCCCATGGCGTTCATGACGACATTGACCGTGTCGCGCGTACCGGAACCGGGATTGCCGACATTGAAGCGCTTGCCCTTGAAATCCTCAAATTTCTTGACGTTGGCTTCCTTGCGCGACACAACCATCAGTGCTTCGGGGAAAACCGAGAACACGGCGCGCAGATCGCCGTGCGGGCCGCTTTCCTTGAACTGATCCAGCCCCTTGACGGCCTTGAATTCAACGTCGGATTGAGCAACGCCGAAGTCGAGCTCGCCGGCCTTGATGGTGTTGATGTTGTAAACCGAAGCGGCGGTACTCTCCACTGAGCAGCGAATGCCGTGCTTGGCACGCTCTTTGTTCATCAGACGGCAAATGGCGCCACCGGCCACGTAATAAACACCGGTCACGCCACCGGTACCGATCGTGACGAATTTCTGTTCCGCCGCCACCGTGACGGGGCTGACGAGTGATGCGCCAAGGGCCAG
>JAIFNM010000310.1 GCA_020047725.1 Betaproteobacteria bacterium | reverse complement strand
CGCTGCAAATCGACGCTGGTGGCCGCGATGATGCGAACGTTGATCGGCATGACCCGGTTCGACCCGACCGCCTCGAATTCCTGTTCCTGCAGTACACGCAGCAACTTGGACTGAAGCAGCAGGGGCATGTCGCCGATCTCGTCGAGGAAGAGCGTACCGCCGTCGGCGAGCAGGAATTTGCCTTCCCGGCCGCGTCGGTCAGCGCCGGTGTAGGCGCCTGGTTTCAAGCAAAGCGTCGGGAATTGCAGCCACATTGACACCGACGAAGGCCTTGCCTGCCCGTGTTGAAGCGCCGTGGATGGCGTGAGCCAGCAACTCCTTGCCAGTACCCGTTTCACCGAGCAGCAGCACCGTGGCATCAAGCTGGGCTGCGCGTCGCGCCTGGCGCTTCACTTCCATGCAGACCGGGCTGGAACCGATGAAGTTCGAGAAGGTGTATTTTGGCCGGCGCTCCTCGGCCAGTCGCTTTTGCGCCGTGGCCAGTTCGCGTTGCATGTTCTCCAGTTTGGCAAACAGGGGTTTGAGCGACTGCACTTGGTCAAAAAAGGCAAATCCCGCCGCGCCGATTACCACGCCGTGCTCGTCCTTGAGCGGAATGCGCGAAACAACGAAAGTGGCGCCGGTTGTTTCGAGCAAATCGATCAGGATCGGTTGTCCAGTGGTGACCACTTCACGCATCAGGCTATTGGGTATGACCTCCTCAACGGCTCGCCCGATGGCATTGGCGGCCGAGATTGCGCCCAGGCGCGTGGCGTAACGCTCGTTGATCCAGATGATACGGGCGTCACGGTCGACGACGACAGTGCCTTCACAGATGTTGTCCAGATTTTCGAATAGCGACTGCATCGAGAGGCGGCGAATCTCCTCGTGGTCGAGTAGCCTATCGGACAGACTGATTGGGGGCATCGGGGAAAATCCTTGTTTCGATCAACGGAAGAACCGTGGCACAGGTGTGGTTTGTGTTCAATCTGACCCAATTGCAGCAGGAAGTATCTCACTACTGTGGTTTGTTCAGTCGCAACTGCGGAGATAATTTGCACTGGAATTGATAGTTGCGACAGATGTGGTGTCAAAAAGCTGAGCGTCGGCGCGTGTCGTCGAATGACGATACCTCGACATGTACGAATGACTTTGACTATCATCTGCCCAGCCGTGCCTACTGAGGTACAAATGGCAGCGGATCGGAAAGCCGAACCTGGCTTCTTCTGGCTTTTACCCCAGTCATCACCTGAATGACAACTTGGCGATTATGCAGCAATTACCTCGATGAACGATCAGCAACTTCTCCGCTATAGCCGTCACATCCTTCTGGAAGAAATTGGCATCGAAGGCCAGGAGCGCCTGCTGGGCAGTCGGGCCCTGATCATCGGCCTGGGTGGCCTTGGATCGCCCGCTGCCTTGTATCTGGCCGCCAGCGGCGTCGGACAACTCACTCTGTGCGATCACGACACGGTCGACTTCAGCAACCTGCAACGCCAGATCATCCATCGCACCAGTACGGTCGGTCAGCCCAAGGTGCTTTCCGCAAAAGCAGCGCTGCAGGAAATCAACCCCGAAGTCGGGTGTATCCCCTTGGCAGAACGTGTTGATGAGACGCGCCTGCTCGAACTCGTCGCACAGGCCGATGTCGTGCTCGATTGCAGCGACAACTTCGCCACACGGTATGCCGTCAATCGCGCCTGCGTGGTGCAGCGCATCCCCCTAGTATCCGGTGCCGCCATTCTGACCCATGGACAGATCGCCGTGTTTGACTTCCGCCGTGACGACGCCCCGTGTTACAACTGCCTTTTTTCCGAAGCCAGCGAAGCACCGGAACTGCGTTGCGCAACGACCGGCGTGTTCGCCCCCTTGGTCGGAATCATCGGCACGATGCAGGCGGCCGAGGCGCTCAAACTGCTTATCGGAATCGAACAGGGCTTGAGCGGCAAGCTGCTTTTCGTGAACGCCATGGACATGAATTTCATGCGCAGCGACCTGAGCCGCGACGCGTCCTGTTGCGTTTGCGGCGACAATCCGGGTCGCGTTGAAGCACGAGCGCCTGTTTGCGAAAACCCGTAAGCAGCCGAAACCTCGTTGAAAAGAGAGTGAATTGCCAATGAATGACCTGACCCATTTTTCCGACAGCGGACGCGCACGCATGGTCGACGTTTCAGAAAAATCGAGCACCCCGCGCGTGGCCATCGCCAGCGGCGTTTTGCGCATGCAGCCCGCGACACTGGAACGCATCCGTCAAGGCAATATCAAGAAAGGCGACGTTCTCTCGGTGGCCGACGTTGGCGCTGTCATGGCCGCGAAGCACACGCCAGACATCATCCCGATGTGCCATTCCATCGCCTTGACCGGTGTCAATGTGGTGTTCAGTGAAATTACCGACCCCGACGCCAGCGGCTGTGTCGGTATCAGGATTGTCGCCACGGCCAGTTGTGTCGGGCAGACCGGCGTAGAAATGGAAGCGCTGTGCGCGGCCAACGTCGGCTTGCTGACCATCTACGACATGTGCAAGGCCATTGATCGCGGCATGCGTATCGAATGTGTGCAGCTCGAAGAAAAGCGTGGCGGCAAGAGCGGCGTTTGGAAACGTGGAGAAGCAAGATGATCAAGGTTCTGTTTTTCGGCCCGGTGGCAGAGCGTATCGGCAGCAGTACGTTACAGATTGAGTACCGACCCGGACTGCGTCTGCAGGATTTGCGCGACGACTTGTCGAAGCAGTATCCGCAGGCCTTCGATATTGTCTGTTTCATGGCCGTCAATGGTGCCCATTCCCGCGATTTATCGCAGGAACTGGCGGACAACAGCGAAGTGGCCTTCATGGCCAAGTTTTCTGGAGGATAGGATGTTGGAACCCGTCAGAATCCAGACTGAGGATTTCTCGCAGGACGAAGAGGTCACGGCCTTGCTGGGCAGTTCGAAGCGCATGGGTGGCATCGGCACTTTTCTCGGTTGTGCGCGCGATTTCTCCGAAGGGCGCGAGGTTTCGGAAATCAGCTTCGACGCCTACGGCAGCATGGCGCTGTCGGAGATGAATATCCTGCGCAACGAAGCCATAGCGAAGTTCGGCTTGCTCGACGCGCGCATCGTGCATCGCATCGGCACGGTGAAGGGCGGCGACAACATCGTCTTCATCGCTGCCGGTGCCGAGCACCGAGCCCCGGCACTGGACGCTTGCCGCTGGATGATCGACGAACTTAAGGAACGCGTTCCGATCTGGAAAAAGGAAATCACACCGCAGGGCGATTCCTGGGTCGTACCGCATCCGTAGTTACGCAATGAATATTGCGCCACAGAATGTGGCGCCGGAAATTTACCGGGAGAAAGCAGAGTAATGGAGAATTTACGGGCGAGCGAGGCACAGCGCGTTATTCTGGACGCGATCACGAGGCAGGATGTCGAATCGGTAAGCCTGGAGCGCTCATTGTCGCGCGTGCTCGGCGAAGACATCCGGGCCAACCGCGACTTGCCACCGTACGACGTGTCGGCAATGGATGGGTTTGCCGTGCGCAGTGCAGATGTTGCAGGAGTTCCCGTAACACTGCAGATTATCGAAGATATCAAGGCTGGCGATATGCCAAGCCGGGTCATCCATGCCGGCCAGTGCGCACGCATCATGACCGGGGCCCCGGTGCCTCAGGGGGCCGATGCAGTCATACGGGTCGAAGATACTCAGGTGATTTCACCCAGTAGCGTGCAGATCGGCAATACGGCTAGCGCCGGCAATGATATCCGTCCGCAAGGCGAAAGCATGCGCAACGGGGATGTGTTGCTGAAGAAGGGAACGGAAATCACCCCGGGCGTGATTGGTGTTATGGCGACAGCGAAAGCGGCGCAATTCGCCGTATTTCGCCGCCCGAGCGTGGCGATTCTTTCGACCGGCAACGAATTGGAGGGAATGGGCGATCCTGTAGACCCGAACAAGATCCCTGATTCAAATGCCTATGCCTTGATGGCGCAAGTTCAGGCCTTGGGCATCGAGCCGGTGTTGCTCGGCATCGCGCGCGATGACCCGGTCGAACTGGAACAATATCTTCGCCTTGGGCTTCAATACGATGTCTTGCTGGTTTCTGGCGGCACTTCTGTTGGGGTGCACGATTACGTGCGGCCGACCATCGAAAAACTCGGCGTACAGATGAAATTCTGGCGCGTGGCGATTCGACCCGGGCATCCGCTGGCGTTCGGCGTGACCAACACAAGCGCTGTATTCGGCCTGCCTGGAAATCCGGTATCCAGCATGGTCTGCTTCGAGGAATTCGTTGTTCCTGCCTTGCGCCATATGATGGGTCATCGCCGTTTGTATCGCCGAACGGTGACGGCGCGACTGGCGCATCCGGTGGAGTCGAGTCAGGGTCGTACTTCTTTCATTCGTGTCCAGCTTACGGGCGACAGCGCAGGCTATGTCGCCAGTTCCACTGGCACGCAAAGCAGCGGTGTGCTGCTGTCAATGGCGCGGGCAGATGCCCTGCTGGTTGTTCCGGCCGGCAGCAACGGTATCGCGGAGGGCGAGGACGTCACCGTGCAATTGCTCGACGGAACGGTATTTCAGGAAACAATTGGGTTCAGGGAGTAAGCATGAGTATTGCCCGCATCGGTATTTTGACCATTTCTGACCGTGCCAGCCGCGGTGATTACGAAGACAAGGGTGGCCCCGCCATCAACGTGTGGTTTTCGCGTGTGTTGACCAGCCCGTGGGAGGCCGTAGCGCGGGTGATCCCCGACGAGCAGCCGCTGATCGAAGAGGCTTTGATCGAACTGAGCGACATTGAAGGCTGTTGCCTGATCGTTACGACTGGCGGTACCGGACCGGCTGTGCGTGATGTCACCCCGGAAGCGACTGAGGCAGTCTGTGAAAAGATGATGCCCGGTTTTGGAGAATTGATGCGCAGCGCGTCGCTAAAGATCGTGCCAACCGCCATCCTGTCGCGTCAGACTGCAGGTATCCGCGGCAAGTGCTTCATCCTCAATTTGCCCGGCAAACCTTCAGCAATCGACGATTGCCTGAATGCCGTATTTCCTGCGATTCCTTACTGCATCGATTTGATCGATGGCGCGTACCTGGAATCGAATCCCGAGCAGTGCAAGAGCTTCCGCCCTGCGCACGCACTGCGGCGTTGACCTGGATGACTGGAGTGTTGCTGAAGAGCCCCGTATTTATTGGTTTTCCGCATTGATAAGCTACGGATGGCCATTGGCGGGGCGCCCCACGATGACTTATTGTTCCGATTCAACACCGCGCTGGGAGTTGAAATAGATATTCAGCGCCTGAGGCAGGAAAATGCATACCGTCAAGGCCATGACATAGGCAATTACCGTGAAATTCATCGTTTATTCCTTCGTTAGTAGAAAAAAGTCGTTTGACGAAGCGAATTTTATCGAAACGCGTGCTTTCAGACTGTTGCTTCATTTGTTCGGTTTGGTATCCAAACGTAACCGTGCCCTTGTTTATCGATCCTTTCGTGGCGGAGTGTCATTTCAGAGGCGAAGCAGCCAGCAGCGAAATACCGGGTTCAGGACTCTATCGGGCAGATCCCGGCTGCCATCCTGTATAAGTTTGCTACATCGGGTAGACGATGAGAACATAACGGTCTCGTAACCGTGTTTTAACGCAGGATTGACATGACGCAGATGACCCCGCAGGAAATCGTTCACGAACTCGATAAGCACATTGTTGGCCAGGGAAAGGCCAAGAAAGCCGTTGCCATTGCCTTGCGCAACCGCTGGCGGCGCGCTCAGGTTGAAGAGCCCTTGCGCCAGGAGATCACGCCGAAGAACATTCTGATGATCGGGCCGACTGGGGTCGGCAAGACGGAGATTGCGCGTCGTTTGGCGCGTTTGGCCAATGCGCCCTTCATCAAGATCGAGGCGACCAAGTTTACTGAAGTCGGCTATGTCGGCCGTGACGTGGAAACGATCATCCGGGATCTGGCCGAAATTGCCATCAAGAACGGCCGTGAACAGGCGATGAAGTCTGTTCGCGCACGGGCGGATGATGCGGCGGAAGAGCGGATTCTGGATGCCCTGTTACCACCGGCGCGTGGCAATTTCTTCAATGAAACTCAGGTTGCCGACGAGAATACGACGCGTCAGAAGTTCCGCAAGAAACTGAGGGAAGGCGAACTCGACGACAAGGAAATCGAGATCGAAGTGGCCGGGCAGACAATGCAGGCTGAAATATTTGCCCCGCCGGGAATGGAAGAACTGACCACGCAAATTCAGGGCATGTTCCAGAATATGGGTGGTGCTCGCAAGAAGTCGAGAAAGCTGAAAATCAGCGAGGCACGCAAGCTGTTGATCGAAGAAGAAGCCGCGAAACTGGTCAACGACGAAGAGGTCAAGCACGATGCCGTGCGCGATGTCGAGCAGAACGGCATCGTTTTTCTTGATGAGATCGACAAGATCACCTCACGTAGCGACTCCCATGGCGCCGATGTGTCACGCCAGGGCGTGCAGCGCGACCTGTTGCCGCTGGTCGAAGGGACGACGGTGTCGACCAAATACGGCATGATCCGTACCGATCACGTGCTGTTCATCGCCAGCGGAGCGTTTCATCTCGCCAAGCCGTCCGACCTGATCCCCGAGTTACAGGGGCGTTTCCCGATTCGCGTTGAGCTCGATTCGCTCTCGGTTTCAGATTTCGAGCGCATCCTGACCCAGACCGATGCCTGCCTGACCATGCAGTATCAAGCGCTGATGGCGACCGAGGGCGTCACACTCGAATTCCTGCCGGATGGCATTCAGCGTCTGGCCGAGGTCGCCTGGTCGGTCAACGAGCGGACGGAAAATATCGGTGCGCGCCGTTTGTACACGGTTATGGAACGTCTGCTTGAGGAGGTGTCGTTTACCGCCGGGAGTACCGGGGCGCACTCGATCACGATCGACGCCGCCTATGTTGATGGCCGTCTGGCCGAACTGGCCAGGAACGAGGACTTGTCGCGCTACGTTTTGTAGTCGTGCCTGCGAGCTAATGGATACGGGCATCTTCGAGCATTGATGCCACGTAAGCCAATGGATATGCGGGTCTTCGGGTGAGAGGCTGGGGGATGGCCTGTTGCGGCCATCTCCAGTTTTCACTGGTTGAAACCTTGAGAGTCGGTTCAGAGGCGGAAGCGCCCGACCAGACTGTGCAAGCCACTCGACAGGACACTCAGTTCGCCAACGGTCCGCGTCGCGCTCTGAACGGCCTGATCGGCTTCCAGCGTCATGCGGTTGACCTCTTCGGCGGCGCGCGCCATTTCGGTGGTGGCCACCGATTGCTCGTGGGTGGCCTCGGCAATGTCGCGGATCGAGCTGACAATCTGTGCAACCTCGCCCTGAATCCCCGATATTTCAGAAGCCACGGATTGCGAAGCGCTCAGGCCGGCGGCGACGGAGCTCTGTGTTTCTCCCATGTCCGATAGCGCAGAGCGAATATCGCCGTGCGTGGAATCAATGAGACGCCCGATCTCTACGGTGGCTTTGGCCGTCCGCTCGGCCAGTTTCCTGACCTCATCGGCGACGACGGCGAAGCCGCGACCTGATTCGCCAGCGCGCGCCGCCTCGATGGCTGCATTGAGAGCCAGCAGGTTGGTCTGGTCGGCAATCTCCCGGATCGCTCCGATAATCGCGTTCATTGCATTTGAGCGCTCACCCAGAGAACTCAGCGTCGTTGCCAGGCGGCCAACTTCGGTGGAAATCTTTTCGATCCCCTGCGCCAGTTCATTCACGGCGCCCACGGAGTGGCGCGATACCTCACCGGTTTTTGCTGCAGTTTGTTCGGCGTGTCGGGCGTTTTCTGCGATGTGATTGATGCTGACCGTGATTTCCTCAATGGTCGCTGCTGTCGAGCTCAAGGTTTCGGCCTGATGCTCGGATTCAACGGCCATCGAGCGCGTTACGCCATTCAGGGAATCGATGCCAGCGTTAAGCGAGGTCGCGTTTTCCCGGACTTCAATGAACATGCTGCGCAGGCTGTCGATAAAGCGGTTGAAGGCGGCGGCGGTTTGCCCAATCTCGTCGTTGGAATCGGCAGACAGTTTGCGTGTCAGATCGCCCTGGCCGCTTGAGATTTCCGCAAGTGCGTCACGCAGACCGAACAGGCCTTTGAGTAGCCTGGACAAGGCTACATTGGCCAAAGCGGCGCCCAGCGCGGCGATGATCAGGCCGGCAAATACGAGAGTCCAGAGCAGGGAGCGTAGCGGTGCCAGAATCGCCACCTTGTCTACCACGGCACAAAGAACCCAGTCGACACCGGCCACCGATGACGTAACCACATACTTGCTGCTGCCCTCGATGTCGAGTTCGCGCAGGGAAATCGTGTTGTCGGCGGATTGCAGGATGGATGTATCGAAACCAGGCATGATTTCTGCAACCAGTTTCAGGGCGGATTCGGGTTTCGAATGCGCCACGATCTTGCCGTCGCGCGTTGCCAAAAACGCATAGCCATTTCCGCGCAGTTCAATGGCCTTGACGACTTCGATTATCTCTTCAAGCGAAATATCCCCGCCAACGACGGCTGCTTGTCCGCCGCCATCGAATTGGCGGGCGACGGTGATTCCGAGCTTTTTGGTGCTGGCTGAAATATAGGGTGCGGTAACAATGGTGTCTTTGGTTTCGATAGCCTGTTTGTACCAGGGGCGCGCGGTTGGATCATAGCCCTCGGCCGCTTTCTTTTCCGCCAGGTTATAGATCATGCGCTTGTCGGCATAACCGGCGAAGGTTTGATCGAAACGGCCGGCTTCCTTGCCGGTAATCAGGAACGGGATTGGCTCGCTGGCGGTTACCAACTGCGTTGCCGTCGCACTGATCGCATCGCGTCGCTGGGCCATCCAGCGTGCAAGTGCTTCGCGGTTGCCGCGCACGGCGGCTTCAATTTCCTTATTGACGCCATTGACGATCTCGGTCCGCATCTGCCAGTAAGCCAGACCGGACAAGGCGGCAATAACGACCATGAGAAGCATCGCCACAAAGGCCAGCAAACGTTGTTTTAGTGACATGACGCCTCCAGAACGGTCAGGGTGCAAATTAGAACTTGCAACGAGAATCGCGTCTGTAGGACAGCAACGTGTTCGGAAGAATCCCTCGAGTAGGTCAGTCGCTCAAAAAAACTGATCCAGCAGCCGGGCAAGTTTTTCCGGCTGGTCGTGGTGGATGTTATGGCCACAATCGTCGATCCAGGCGTCCTGAGCCTTGGGAAAGCAGGCCAAGCGCTCGCGATAGCTCTCTGGTTGCTCGATAAACGGCTTCATGAGCGGCGAGTTGCGCCCAGCGATCAGCAGCGTCGGGGCAGCGATCCGGCGCCAGCAAGCCTTGGCTTCGTCCATCGGATAAAGCACTGGGTTGATCCAGCGATGGCGAGGGTCGGCAGCGAAGGTGAAGTCGTCGCTCACAGAACTGAGCGAGTTCTCGGCGAGGAAGCTGGCGCGTTCGGGCGTCAGGCGCGGGTTGTCTCCGCGCATGCGGGCGGCAAATTCTTCCTTGCGGCTGTAGTGGCGGAAGGTCGAGTTATTGTCGCGAATCTGATTCAGCCAGGTTTCGAATCGGTCGGGCGTTTCTCCCGGCCCGGAAATCCACAGCATGAAGCCTTCAAGATTGGCGAAACGCGACACGCGCTCGGGCCGGATGCCGGCATAGAGCCCGGCAACGATGCCGCCCATGCTGTGTCCGGCGATGCGCACGGGTTGTTGCGGCGAAAAGTGTTCGAGCAGGCCGTCGAGGTCGGCGATGTAATCCGGGAAAAAGTAGGGACCATCGTTCCATTGCGTTTGGCCGAAGCCGCGCCAGTCCGGGGCGATGATGCGCCAGTTGCCCTGCAGGGCATCGACGACGAACTGGAACGAGGCACTCACATCGCCCCAACCGTGCAGGAAGAAAAGCGTCGGAGCCGCGTCATCGCCCCAGATCCGGACATGGTGGCGTCGTTCGCGCAGGGAAATGAACTCAGAGCGGCAAGGTTTCATGGCTTAGGCTGGCTTCAAGGCGGCGCTTTGTGGTGGAGCTTCGCGAATCGGCAGATTAACAAGTGCTGCCAGGCTGGCCAGTACGATGTCGGCGTACCACATCCACGCATAGTCGCCGAAGCGCGTGATCGACAGGCCGCCCAGCCAGGCGCCGAGAAAACCGCCGATCTGGTGCGAAAGCAAGGTCAAACCGAAGAGCGTGCCGAGGTAGCGCACGCCGAACAGCTTGCCGACGATAGCCGCTGTTGGCGGCACGGTGGCCAGCCAGGTAAAGCCAAGGCCGGCGGCGAAGATGTAGAAGGTCAGGTCGGTTCGTGGCGAAATCAGATAGATCGCGATCATTGCCGCGCGCGAACCATACATCCAGAACAGCACGTATTTGCTGCGATAGCGAGCGACGCAGGCGCCGGCGTAGAGGCTGCCGAAGATGTTGGACAGCCCGAT